>JBILWF010000073.1:0-7995 GCA_044370075.1 Chthoniobacteraceae bacterium
AAATGGAACAAATCGTGGGAAGTTCCGGTGGCTTCGCCAGAGTCAAAGTGTAGCCCTTTCCCGCCTGCATCGGCAGCGACAATCGAAGAGGACGCGCGATCTCCTCGGACCACACGCCCCCGCACAACACAAACTCATCGCCCGAAACTTCACCGTCCCCCGTACTCACCGAACGGATCGCACCTTTCTCCATCCTCCAAGCCTCGATCTGCGCATTCCAAACGCACTTTACGCCCAGGCTGTCGTTCGCACTTTGAAGCGCTGCGAGATAACGTTCGGGCTGCAGATGACAATCCTTGGGGAAATAAACCGCACCCGCGACATTCATCGTAATTTGGGGATCCAAAGCAGCGGTTTGTTTCGGATCCAGGACCTCTGCCGGGATTCCCAGTTCCAGGGCGCGTGCGGCGGTTGATGCTTCCTCGTCGAGACCATGCCGTGTTTTACAGAGCATTAGCAACCCCTTCTGTTCCAATCCGAAATCCATTCCCTCCGCGTCCAGTTCGCGAAAAACCTCGCGGCTTAGCATGTGCAGGTCCCGCAGGACAGTGGCCGCGGCGGCAACGCGTTGTGGGGTGCACGCGGACCAGAATCTCACCCCCCAGCCGAGGAGGGAAGCACTGAGCCGCGGCCTTATGTAAAACGGCGACTCTGGATTCCACATCCATTTCAAACCCAGTGCCACCATTCCGGGGGCAGCCAAAGGCACAAAGTGGCTTGGCACCACCATGCCGAGGTTACCGTATGAACATCCGTTGCGCACCGGGCCGTTGCGTTCCAAGAGGGTCACGCGCGCACCCGCCCTTGCGCATGCGTGTGCGATGCTCAATCCAATCACCCCGGCTCCGATAATGACGATGCTTTGGGACATCTCTAGCCACGCGCGGTGATTCCCTCAGCAAAAGGGTCATTTTTTTCAATGAAAAGCGTGCCTTGTCCGCAAAGATAGGCCGTTCCGTTGATCACCGGGGCAATCACCCCGGCAGACTCGTCCAACCACGAATACCGGGCCGTGAATATGCTTCCCACGACGCTTTCCTGCACCCATCTCTCGCCGGGCTGAAGTGCGCCATCCGCTGCGAGGCAGGCCAGCTTTGCGCTCGTACCCGTACCGCACGGGGAACGGTCATAGGCACCTCCAGGACACAGGACAAAATTACGCGAATTTCCACCGCACCGTGGAGGACCGAACAGCTCCACGTGATCAACCGCCGGATGGCCGGCTGCGTGAATGGCCTCGCGTAGAGCGAGCGCGAGGGCGCTCAAGCGGGGAACATTTCCCAGCGAGATCTCTTCCGCATGATCGCCCACCAAGACAAACCAATTTCCACCCCACGCGACATCTGCTGTGAAGCGCCCCCAACCCGTCACATGCAGCGATATACCTCGCGCGATACGCTGGCTGGGAACGTTGGCCACCGAGACACTACCATCCGCCTCGAGGGTCGCAGAAACAATCCCCACGGCCGTCTCAATCCGATGCGTCCCCGGATCGAGCCTTCCGAGATGGGCCAGCGTTTTCACGACGCCGATCAGACCGTGTCCGCACATGCCCAGAAGCCCCACATTGTTGAAGAAAAGAACCCCCGCCACGCATCCAGATTCGCACGGTTCACGCAACAGCGCGCCCACGAGCACATCGGAGCCTCGGGGCTCATTCACCACGGAGCGCAAAAACCCCGGGTGATGTTTACGCAGATTCTCCGCCTGCACAGCCAGCGCAGCCCTGCCAAGATCAGGCCCCCCGGCAATCACAACCCGCGTGGGTTCCCCCCCCGTATGCGAATCGACAACTGAAATACGCCGCAGCGGAACTTGCATAAGTGCAGAGATTAGGTCCCAGCGCGCCCAGGAGTCTTGAGTGCTTTAAGCCGCTCCATGCTTAAAATCCGTCAAGACGCCGAGTCAACATCGCGGGGCTTCTCCCGCGGGGAAGATTCGACACCCGCGGTGTGCACCCGTCCAAGCGGCGCAATCGGAGTCGGCTCCAAACTGAGCGGCATCCCGATTTGGAAGGATGACATGAGTTTGTCGAGCGGCCCTAGGTCCCGGTATCTGAACGGTCGTGACGCACACAAATCCATGCTCAAATACTTTGTCCCGCGAATCGGTGAAACCGGGAATCGACGCCCGCGCAAAATGGTACTGGGTAAGCCGTCAGGTCGACGGGGAGACTCCGCAACCGCAGGAAACTCCTGAGTAGTTGATTCTTCGCGGGAACGTGATTCACACAAAGGCCGTATCTCTTGCGGGCTCGACATATTACAAAAAAGCAATTCCTGTTCCGGCAACGCTCGCGGGCGCGCCAAAGCCTTCCTGCTCGGGGGAAAGGAATATTTTTTCCGCACGCTTTACAAGCCGTTTAGGCTCCGGCAAGCGCATGGACTGAAGAAATCTCACTAAAGGGGCCAAGGCTGTGGGCTGCCGGGTCGATTACCCCAGAGAGGAATCGGCGGCGATGCCTGAGGGCGCAGGCAAGGTTCCCGGCATTTCCGCGGGAAGCTAAACTTTCAACTACCAACCCGGGGAAGATCTCCCCGCGGCGAACTGCCCAACGACAAAGCGGAGGCGCCGACCACCGTCGCGATGACCGCGGCCGCGCTGCGCATTTTCGGGGTCTGGCAACCTCTCCTCGTCGCCGGGGTGGAAGGAACTGACCATTTCGGCAATGCCGACAATGCGGCGGTAATCTCGTCAGCGCTGCGGCGCGCTTATGAATATTTGTCTCAGTACGCCCTAACGGTAGGATTTTGCCGAACCCTTTACCACGTGGCATATCCCGGTTTTGTTAACCCGCTACAATCCCAAGTATCCAAAGGAAGAGTATGCACACGATCGCTACTGCTGAGAAAATAGTCCCTAAGACTGCAAATATTTTCTTCCGCTCCTTTTGGAGGAGCCCGCCGATACCCATGCCTAGTGCTAGAAGATCCAAACCCAGAAAGGCAAGTAGGAAGAGGCCGATCACAACCGCACCTGCGGACTTCTCATCCAGTCCCCCCGGTGTGGAAGCCTCAATCACTCCGCTGATTACAATGAGAACGAAGAGGCCGATTCCTACGGCGGTGCTTGCGATGAATGACGCAATTCCAAGTCCCGAGTGCTTTTGTTCCTCCATTGCCTCTCGCTATTGGTTAATCTCCAAAATGTAAAACACCGCAGTTCGTGAACTCTTGCGCTTACACCTGCACAAGTTTCGCCAACCGGTTGAAGGCGTCAATTAAATATTTACTAGACATTTAGATGGGTCAATCCCGTCTGGGTTTTTCGACCTTCTGGAAAAAATAAAAACGAGGCGCGTCCGCAGGCGGAGAATGCAACGCGGGGAAATGCGATGTCGGGGGAGTTAATGCGCTTCTGTCGTTTTTACGGCTTTGGTGCTGTTGTTGTCCACGCTCCCGCTTCGAGCCTCCGAAACCACGGGCCCGAACATTCTTTTGCTTCTAATCGATAACATTTGTCGGCGGGATCTCTCGTGCTTCGGCAATCGGGAGGCCAGAATGCCCCAAGCGATCGGATGGCGGTGGAGGGGCGGACGGGATTGATGTTTTGTCTGACCTGTTTGGACGCGCAACGGTCCCGCCCTCGTTGAGAAGTCGCCGCGGAACCTCGCCATGGATATCAGAATCAAGGCGGTCGCCGCCTGCTCAGGGGCCCCAGTTCGACCGCTGGTTGTGGAGGCAGCTATGGGCCTCCCGCGCCTTGAAGTCGGCCATGAGCATGCTTTTCGTGTTTTTCAGGTATCTGTCCGGATTTTGCACGCACAGAGCTTGGCGCCGTTTTCTTACGATTCTTCGGCCGCTGGGTTAGCGGACCACCTCAAACTTTTCAAGCCCGCGCGGCGGGCCATACCGAGAGCCCTCGCACGACTTTCGGGGTCGTGCGGTTTCTCGGGAGTGGAATGTCGTGATTCCATCGTCCCTCTGCAGCATCGGAAGATGAGTGGGTTTTAATTAATTAGCTATGAAGGTGTACCGCGGGCTTCATCTAAAATTTTAGTGGGAAAAAAGGGGGGTCCTCTGCTAAATGCTGTCATGAGAGCAGATCATCCGGCGCTTCAAAAAACATCCCATGGCGGCTCTCCGCTGATTCACACGGATTCGGTTTTTTTCCGTTCGAGACGCGACTTTTTAACCCGTGCGGGACTCGGTTTTGGCGGGCTGAGTCTGGCTGCGTTTTTTGGAATCAACCCCTTTGACTTGAATGCCGCTCCGGTGACGCGGGGTGCCGTGCCGTCGAAAAACCCGCTTACGCCGAAATCGCCGCATTTTAAATCAAAAGCCCGCGCGGTGATTCAGATTCACGCAGGCGGAGCCCCATCCACGGTGGACACGTGGGATCACAAGCCCGAGCTGAGCAAGGCGAGTGGACAGAAGCTACCTGGTTACGAGGGGGTTGCGCTGGGGTCTCCGTTTACTTTTTCGCCTCAGGGAAAATCCGGTATCGAGGTGAGTGAAATTTTTCCGGAACTGGGCAAACACGTGGACAGTATGGCGATCATCAAGTCGTTGTTTACTGATATTCCCGACCACGAGATTGCTTCCCGGATGCTCCACACGGGCTCTCCGCAGCTCCCCAAACCGAGTCTGGGTTCCTGGGTGACGTATGGACTGGGGAGCGTTAACGAAAATATGCCCGGATTTATAACGCTCGGAGGCAGCCCTAATTTCCGTCAGTGCGCGTTTCTTCCGGGGATTTATCAGGGCTGTAACGTGAACTACGATCCGACGGCAAATTTGAGCACGATCCTCGCCAACATCCGCAGTGAATTCAGTCCGCTGGATCGCCAGCGCCGCCAGATTGATTTCGCCGCGCGCTCCAACGCCGAGCATGCGATGAAGCTCCAACAGGATGACCAGCTGGACGCGCGCATTCAGGCCTTTGAAATTGCCTTCAAAATGCAGACGGAGGCCACGGACGCCTTCGACATCTCAAAGGAAACGGAGTCGATGCGTGAAAAGTACATGGGGCCCGCCACTAACTCGTATTCCGCGAGTACCAAGGCGATGCGTTCCAACGGCGCGAAAATGCTGGTGGCGAGGCGGTTGGTGGAGCGCGGGGTCCGGTTTGTCCAGGTGGGAACGTCGGGCTGGGACAATCACGAAAACATTGCTACGACGGCCAAGGCGGCCGCCACGGAGGTGGATCTTCCGCTGGCGGCTCTCCTCTCGGACCTAAAGGAGAGAGGCTTGCTGGATTCGACCCTTGTGATCTGGGGCGGTGAATTCGGGCGCACGGTCACTCAGCAGGGTGGGGGTGCCGGCAATCCCGGCCGGGACCACAACGGGCGTGCCATGGTTTCGTGGATGGCCGGTGGAGGCGTCAAACCCGGGGTCACTTATGGGTCCACGGATGAGTTCGGCGGGCGCGCCGCGGAGAATCCAATGCACATCCACGATTTGCATGCGACTATCCTCGCCATCCTAGGATTCGACCACACCAAGCTCACCTACAACTATAATGGCCGCGATTTCCGCCTCACCGACAATTACGGAAACGTGATCAAGGAAATCATTGCCTGAGCCCATTCCGGGGTTCTCTCCGGAATTCCTCCCTTTCCCAAGCCATGCGCGTCATTATCTTTGAACAGCTCGTTTCCTTCACCCCCTTCGCTGCGCGTTGGGCGGTGCTGGGGAACGTTCTACTTCTTGTTTTGTCCACCCCCCGTTTTCTGGGTGCTGCCGAAGTTGCAAGAATTGCCCCGGAACATCTGGATTTCTTCGAAAACAAGATTCGCCCGATTCTGGCCACTCATTGTTTGGAATGCCACTCCGAGGACAAGGGCAAGGTGAAGGGGGGGCTGAACATGGATACGAGGGAAAGCATTTTTAAGGGCGGGGAGACCGGCCCGGCCCTCGTTGAAGGCGATGTAAAGTCGAGCCTCCTCATCAAGGCGGTTACGTGGGAGGACGACCTTCAGATGCCGCCCAAGAAAAAGCTCAGCGACGAGCAGATCTCCGACCTCAAGCGGTGGGTTGCCTTGGGCGCTCCCGATCCGCGCGTGGCCTCCGCCTCTCCTGGCAAAAGGGACAAGAAGGCGCACTGGGCGTTTCAACCGGTTTCCAAGCCAAATCCACCGTCAGTCAAAAACACCGCGTGGTGCATTAACTCCATCGACAACTTCGTGCTGGCGAAGCTTGAGGAAAAAAACATGATACCCTCGTTGCAGGCCGATAAAGAAACGCTGCTGCGCCGGGCCCACTACGACCTCACGGGCCTCCCGCCCTCGCCCAAACAAATCGAGGACTTCGTGCGAGACCAGTCCCCCAGCGCCTACGTCCGCGTGGTCGATCAACTTCTGGCAGATCCCTCTTACGGCGAACGCTGGGGGAGGCATTGGCTGGATACAGCGCGCTATTCTGATACCTCCGGGGATCTCACCAACCAAGCAGACCGTATCTCCGAATACCGGTACCCGTACGCATGGACCTACCGGGAATGGGTTATTAATGCGTTCAACAAGGACGTCCCCTACGACCAGTTTATTCTGCAACAACTCGCGGCCGACAAAATCCCCGACAACCCGAGGGAAAATCTCGCGGCACTCGGCTTTTTGACTGTGGGACAGCGCTTCGGGAAAATGACTGAGGAGGTTATTAACGACCGGATCGACGTTGTCGGGCGCGGTTTCCTCGGGCTGACCATCGCATGCGCCCGGTGTCACGACCACAAGTTTGACCCCGTAACGACTGCGGATTACTACGCGCTGCGCGGCGTTCTTGTCAGCTGCCGGGAACCGGTCGGCAATGAGATGCCGCTGATCGCGGGAGATCCGAATTCGCCGTCTTTCTTGAAGTATCAGGACGAGCTCGCGAAGATGGAGGAGAAGGCATACGGGGAGTTTTACAGGATACAGCGAGAGTACTCGGACAGGTTACGCAAGAACGGGGCTGTCATCTTTGAAGCGGCCGTGCTCACGCGGAAGGAAAGCTCCATTGAAGAGAAGCAGCGCGGGAACGAATTGCTCAAAAAGTCGGGTTTGGATGCCGACCCGATGGTGGTTTTCAATGGGGCGGTGATGAGTGGCAACAAGCTGCGGCCTTACGACGACATCTACGGTCCGTTCATGAGGCTCATGATGCCCAACAACAACCGGCAAAACGCAATCCGCGAAATGCTCGAGGGCAAGGACCGCACAAAGTACAACAAGGAGGTGCTCGACTTTCTGCGGGCCCAGTCGGATTTGCCTTCCGAACTGCATGATGTGGCAGTGCTGGTGGGCAGGTTTTTCGCCGATCAGGAGTCGCGCGTGCCGTCCCTGTACGCCACGTTTTCGGATAAGAGTAAAGACGTGGCGTCTTCCCCCGAGAAGGCGGCCATGCAGGTGGCGGTGTTTCCCCTCAAACTGGTTCCCGCCGCGGAAATGAGCATGGAACGCCTGATGGAGGAGGGGAACTCCAGCTTCCCGAATCCCCGGATGCGGGGCATGCTCGAGAAGGCGGCGGATTTCGCGGGCGTGAACAAGTTTAAGATGACGTTCAGGGGTGGTCCTGTGCGTGCGATGGTTTTAAACGATTTGGAAAAACCCAAGGACTCGCCTATTTTCGTCCGTGGGAATCCGCCCAAGCCCGGGGACACTCCGCGCACCGTCCCGCGCCGCTTTTTGGAGGTGCTCAGCGAGGACGGCAAACCCGCCCCCTTCAAAGACGGTAGTGGGCGGTTGGAGCTGGCGCAGTCCATAGCCAGCGTGAACAACCCTTTGACGGCAAGGGTCATTGTCAACCGCGTTTGGATGCATCATTTCGGGGACGGTCTGGTGCGCACTCCCGATGATCTGGGCAACCAGGCGGGCAGCCCGACCCACCCTGAGTTGCTGGATTTTCTCGCAAACTGGTTTGTACAGGATTTCGGGCCGCAGAAGCCCGCTTGGTCGCTCAAGCACTTACACCGCGCCATCATGCTGTCCCGAGCCTACCAGCAGTCCAGCAACTCCGTCTTCAAGGGCGGAGCCAACGACTACGCCAAAGTCGACCCGTCCAACGCGCTGTTGTGGCG
>JBILWF010000658.1:0-2545 GCA_044370075.1 Chthoniobacteraceae bacterium
GTCCATGCATTCGGCCAGAAGCGGATGATCCACTCCGAGGAAGCGGAAATCCTCGCGCGCTAGGGCACGCTCCCGGGAAAATGTTGCGCAAAATCCCTCCGTAGGGAGGGTTGCAAGCGCCTCCCGCATTGCGGGTCCGGGCCGGAAAACGTAATCGCGTCCATCGGGGCCTTCCATCGCCACGCCGCAATGGTCCAAAAGACGCAGTGCGAAATCTTCGAACGCGTCGTCCAAGTCCAGAGCGCGCAGGGCATCGAGGATTTTCGCGGCTCGATCGGGCCGGCAGGAGCCCCACTGCAACAGCTTGTCCTCCCCCTGCTCCAGACGCCGAGTCACCAAATCGCGCAGTTTGCGGGTTTTCTGCACAAGCGACCGCATCGCGGATGCAGTCGCCTTGCTGCACGCCTGCGCGATGTCCTCCGCCAAAAGGCGGTGAATCTCACCCGCCCCATGCACCGGCTCCTCAAACGCATTCAAACCCTCGTGATACCATCTGACCCATACTTCTTCCGCACTCGCAGGCGCGTACGGCACGTGAATATGCACTACCTCCCGCTGTCCGATGCGGTCCAGGCGCCCGATGCGCTGCTCCAACAACTCCGGATTCTCCGGCACGTCCCACAAAACTAAATGATGGGCAAACTGGAAATTCCGCCCCTCGCTTCCAATCTCCGAGCAAATCAGCAGGCGCGCGCCATCCGGTTCGGCAAAATACGCCGCGTTGCGGTCGCGCTGCAAAAGGGAAAGGCCCTCGTGAAAAACTGCAAGCCCCATCTGGATCTCCGTACGCACGAACTCCGCAACCGCTTCCGCGGTTTCGCGGGTGCGGGCGATCACCAAAAATTTCTCGCCATCATACTTTTCCAACAGCTGCAACAACCAACGAATCCGCATCCGGGCCGGGTCGGCATCCTCCCCCTTTTTGCGCGTGGAAAGCGGATTTAGAAACGCTGTCCGCTTGGGAAATCCACTCAAGGCGCGGCGCGTGTTTCGAAACAGCGCGCGTCCCGTTCCGAAGGCATCGAGCAAATCCTCAACCAACACGGCGCGCGCATCGCTATCACCCGCCGCACAACGCTCCAGAAGCAGGGCCGCTCGCGGGGAAAGTGCCGCGAGTTCCGCGCAAAAAGAGGCATCCGGATCCCGTCCGGCGCGCAGAGCCTCAACCGCGTCCGCGACGCGCTGGTAGCGCGCGGTTTCCTGCGTGAACGCATCCCAGTCTGAGTACCGGACCGGATCCAGCAGACGAAGACGCGCAAAGTGCGCATCCAGACCCAGTTGTTGCGGAGTTGCGGTAAGCAGAAGAACGCCCGGAATTGTTGCGGCGAGCGCCTCCACGAGGGTGTACCCTGCGCTGGGAGTGTTCGGGTGCCACTCCAAATGATGCGCCTCGTCGACCACCAAAAGATCGAACCCGGCGTCTTCAATTTGCCGGGTACGAACGGGATCGGAGCAGGCAAAATCGCAACTGGCTATGATCCACTGGTTGTCCCGAAACGGATTTGAACCGGGTTCCCCCGCCTCGATCGCCACGCAGCGCTCCGCATCATAAACGCTGAAGAGTAGATTAAACCGGCGCCACAACTCAAAAAACCACTGGTTCACGAGGGCCTCCGGAACAAGAACCAAAACCCGCCGCGCGCGCTCGCTCAACACAAGCCGGTGAATGATCAAACCCGCCTCAATGGTTTTACCCAACCCAACTTCATCGGCGAGAAGGGCCCTCGGTGCCAGACGCGACGTTACGGTATCAGCAATGAACATCTGATGCGCTATCAAATCGATGCGCCCGCCCGCGAGGCCGCGCACCGGACTCTGCCGGATCCTCGCGCGCTGCCGCAAAGTCTCATGCCGCAGATCGAATAGCGCGGCGTCATCCACCTGCCCGCCCAACAAACGATCCTCCGGCGAAGTGAAGCTGATGAAGTCAGCCAACTGCGCCTCCGGCACCGATCCCTGCTCGGTCTCGTATACCAGCAGGTTTCCATCGATTCGCACCGATCCGACATGGCGGCGTTCCCCCGTGTGCAGCGTAATCCGGTCCCCCTCCTTAAATCGGACACGCCGCAGCGGCGCACTGCGCACCGCATACTGGCGGTGCTCGTTACTGGCCGGAAAAAACACCTCGACGCGCGCAGCATCTCGCCGGAGTACAATTCCCATCCCCAACTCCGGCTCGGAATCACTCACCAAGCGTTGACCTCTTTCAAATTCGACCTGTTCCATGCTCTCCCCACAAAGGGGCGCGCAGGCTAAACAGAGCAACCCCGCGGAGAAAAGCCGCTTTCCACTCCAAGAGAAAAAAGGTGCCGCAAGCAAGGCCCCTGTGCAGCAAAACGAACTCGGGGTTCCAAAAGTCGTCGAAAAAGAAGCGGAGGACTCGCTTGTGAAACGTCCCATTTTTAACACGCCGCGGATGGTCCCAGTTAATTCGGGCACCTTTTCCAGACGCACAAAAAGTTTCCGCCCAGACCGTTTCGCGCTAGCCTCTACGGGCTGTCTCCGCGCGCCTGCCCCGAAGGCGGGCGCGCGGGGCGCGCCGGGG
>JBILWF010000200.1:0-5417 GCA_044370075.1 Chthoniobacteraceae bacterium
TCTCATTCTCCGCGCCCTGTCAGCTTGCGCTGCAATCCTGTTCCCTCTTCACGCTTCTCCTGCATGGGCCGCTTCAAGCTCCCGGCCAAACATCGTCATTCTTTACGCGGACGACATGGGTTACGGAGATCTGGCTATTCAAAACGCCGGCTCGAAAATCCCCACACCCCATTTGGATCAACTCGCCCGCGAAGGCACCAGGTTCACTGATGCGCACAGCTCATCAGGAATCTGCACCCCGAGCCGGTACGCACTCTTGGAGGGGCGCTACCACTGGAGAAAATTCCATCGCATCGTCAACGCGTTCGAACCCCCGGTCCTCGACGCCGACCGACCCACGCTGGCCGCAATGCTCCGTTCCAAAGGGTACCGCACCGCTTGCATCGGCAAATGGCACCTCGGATGGAGCTGGGATTCCATACGCAAACCAGGCAGCGATCCAAAAAGCGTAAGTGCCGAAGCCTTTGACTGGACCAAACCCATTCCGGGCGGTCCGCTTTCCCACGGCTTCGACTACTACTTTGGGGACGATGTTCCCAACTTTCCGCCCTACGCGTGGATCGAGAACGACCGCGTAACAACGCCCCCCACGGTTCCGGTGCAACCACCAGGCGTCCCGAGCGAGGGAAACTGGGAAACACGCCCCGGCCCCTCGGTCAAGGACTGGGACTTCTCCGAGGTCATGCCGCGACTCACCGAAAAGGCTCTTGAATGGATTGGGCAACAAAAACAGGGCGAACCGTTTTTCCTCTATTTTCCATTCACCTCCCCGCATGCCCCGATTGTTCCTTCAAAGGAATTCGTGGGAAAATCGGGGGCCAACGGGTACGGCGACTTTGTGGTGCAAACCGATGACACCGTCGGGCGCGTCCTGCGCGCGCTCAAGGAGCGTGGGCTGGAGGAGAACACGCTGGTGGTTTTCAGCGCCGACAATGGCCCCGAGCACTATGCATACGAACGTTTGCGAAGGCACGAGCACCGGAGCATGGGCCCCTTGCGAGGGCTCAAACGGGACATCTGGGAGGGAGGCCATCGCGTGCCGTTTGTGGTGCGATGGCCCGGACACGTTCCTGCGAACAAAGTGAGCGCGGAGCTACTCAGCCAGATCGACCTGTATGCAACCCTCTCCGCGGCGGTCGAAAGCCCGGTTCCTGCCGGCGTCGCAGAGGACAGTTTCAACCAACTCGACCTGCTCACAGGCAAGGCGGGCAGCGCGCGCGACACCCTGGTCCATAACACCCACCCAAACAACTACGCATTGCGTCATCGCGATTGGGTTTTGATCCAAGCCAAGTCGGGCGGAGGGTCCAAGGTGCCCGACTGGTTCCAAGCCGCGGAGGGATACGCCGCGAACAATCTTCCCGGCGAGCTGTACAACCTGCGCGACGATCTCGCCCAGAAAAAGAATCTCCACGCCGAGCTCCCGGAAAAAGTCAGCGAGCTTTCGGAGCGGCTCGCCAAAATTCGCAGCAAGGGACAGGTGCGTTGAACACCACGCCGCCCCCCGCGGCTATTCGGCGGGAGCCTTGTGATAGATTTCCGAACCGGTCGAGCGAAACTCCTGGGACTTCGCTTCCATGCCGCTGGAGAGGGCCTGCTCCTCGCTAACACCCTTCTCCGCCGCGTAACGCCGGACATCCTCGGTGATTTTCATCGAGCAAAAGTGCGGGCCGCACATAGAACAAAAGTGGGCGGCCTTGGCCCCCTCGCTCGGGAGCGTTTCATCGTGAAATTCACGGGCCGTTTCGGGATCCAGAGACAGGTTGAACTGGTCCTGCCACCGGAACTCGAACCGGGCCTTCGAGAGCGCATTGTCCCGGTACTGCGCGCCAGGATGCCCCTTTGCAAGGTCGGCCGCATGCGCCGCAATCTTGTAGGCAATCACCCCGTCCTTCACATCTTTCTTGTTGGGCAGCCCGAGATGCTCCTTCGGCGTGACGTAGCACAGCATCGCCGTACCGTACCACCCGATCATCGCCGCACCGATTGCGGAAGTAATGTGATCGTACCCTGGTGCAATGTCGGTGGTGAGCGGCCCAAGCGTGTAAAAAGGCGCCTCATGGCACCACTCCAGCTGCTTCATCATGTTCTCGTGGATGAGATGCATCGGCACATGCCCGGGCCCCTCGTTCATCACCTGCACCCCCCGCGCCCACGCCCGCTTGGTGAGATCGCCCTGCGCCTGAAGCTCCGCAAACTGAGCCTCGTCATTGGCGTCCGCATTCGAACCTGGCCGCAGGCCGTCACCGATGGAAAAACTCACATCGTAAGCCGCCATGATCTCGCAGATCTCATCCCAGTGCGTGTAGAGAAAATTCTCCTGATGGTGCGCGAGGCACCACTTGGCCATGATCGAGCCACCGCGCGACACAATGCCCGTGGCACGTCGCGCCGTGAGTGGGATGAAACGCAAAAGCACTCCCGCGTGGATGGTGAAATAATCCACCCCCTGCTCCGCTTGCTCGATGAGCGTGTCCCGGAAAATATCCCAGCTCAAATCCTCCGCGCGTCCCCCGACTTTTTCCAGTGCCTGATAAATCGGCACCGTTCCGATGGGCACCGGTGCGTTTCGCAGGATCCACTCCCGCGTTGCGTGGATGTTCTTACCGGTGGAAAGGTCCATAACGGTGTCCGCGCCCCACTTGGTCGACCAGCGCATCTTCTCGACCTCCTCCTCAATGCTTGAAGCCACCGCCGAGTTGCCAATGTTGGCGTTTATCTTCACCAGAAAATTCCGCCCGATGATCATCGGTTCCAACTCCGGGTGATTGATGTTCGCCGGGATGATCGCACGCCCGCGGGCGACCTCCTCACGCACAAACTCCGGCGTAATCCGCCTCGGCAAATTCTGCGGGTAGCGCCGGAAAACTTCAGGAGCATCCGCCCGCACCGCGGAACCCTCGTGCTGGTGGAACAGTGAATTGCGAACCGCCCCCGAGCTCCACTCCTCACGCAAACGCCCCAACCCCTGATTCTCGCGAATCGCCACGTACTCCATCTCCGCAGTAATGATCCCCTGGCGCGCATACCACAACTGCGTCACTGGATGCCCCGCGGCGGCGCGCAACGGTTTGCGTGCCGCCGACGCCGGCGCGCTCGTGGCCGCGATTTGCCCCGAGCGCTGCGCACTCGCTGCCGCATGCACCTCCGAAAGAAAACCGTTGTCCCGCGCGGTCACAGCGCGGCCGTCGTACTCTTCCACATCCGCCCGCTTCCGGATCCACTCGCCACGCAGGGCGGGCAGTCCCTGCTCCACAGACCCCGCGTAGGCCGGGTCTCCCCACGGGCCGCTCGTGTCGTAAACGCACACCGGGGAGTTTGACTCCAGAGATCCGTCCGGGAGCCGCGTTTGCGCCAGTTCAATTTCGCGCATCGGGACGCGGATCTCGGGATGCAGCTGTCCGGGTACGTACACCCGCCGCGAATTGGGAAAGGACTCGAAGGAGGGGCCGGAGAGGGAATCGGTGGAGGCAATCATGGGTACGGGGCTCGGAAGAGTTGGGATTAGGCATAGGCGAGGCGAGGGCCGTTGCAAAACAAAGAAGGATTCGCCCCCTGAAAACAGCGCCTTTGCGGCCGCATACTTTCATCACATCTAATTACTTTTAAATTAATTACAAAATCCGTCTCATTTTCAATCGCCCGAGTTATACATCGAAATTTTCTTTTCAACATGGCACCCAGCCGTTCTTGATCTAAGCAGGAAAGAGGTTTGCGGGACCTCCCCGCGCTGATTTCCCCCAAAAACCACCCCTGAGCCCATTAAAAACCCTGTGAACCTCCTTGCTAAAATCTGGCACTCCTCCATTGGGAAGAAATGGCTGGTGGCCCTCTCTGGTCTTGCACTCCTTGGCTTTGTAGTGGCCCATCTCGTGGGGAACCTGCAGATGTTCTCAGGCCCTGAAAAAATCAACGCCTACGCGAAGTTTCTTCATGCAAACCAGGGCGCCTTGTGGATCGCGCGCACCGGCCTCATCGCAGCCTTTCTCTTGCATGTGACGGCCACGCTTTCCCTCGTCGCGGCCAACCGTGCCGCCCGCCCGGAAAAGTACCAACTCAACCGCCATGTACAGGCGAAGCTTTCCACGCGCACCATGGCACTCAGCGGCCTGACCGTCCTGAGTTTTGTGGTCTTCCACTTGCTCCACTACACGCTCCGGGTGACCGATCCGCGGTTCCAGCCGAAGACCGCGGGCGGCCCCGGTCTTCTTGAGAGTGCGGGAGACGTGTACAAAATGGTCATTCTGGGCTTCCAGAGCCCTCTAGTCTCGGGCTTTTACATTCTCAGCGTCGGGCTCTTAAGTCTTCACCTCAGCCATGGAATCCGTTCGGCTTTGCAGACCCTCGGAGCAGAATCCCGCAAGTCGTCTCCGCTCATTCAAAAGGGGGCAACCCTGCTGTCCGTCGCTCTCTTCGCCGGATACGCGTCAATTCCGGCCGCCGTTCTCCTCGGGTTTTTGAAGTAACCCCCTGCGTGTTCCACCGACCAAGGCATCTCCCGCAAGACCCACTATGAGCGTCACTCTCGATTCCAAAACTCCCTCGGGTCCACTCGACCAAAAGTGGGAACGCCACAAATTCGAATCCAAACTCATCAATCCCGCCAACAAGCGCAAGTACGAGATCTTGGTGGTGGGTACCGGGCTGGCGGGTGCCTCCGCAGCGGCCACACTCGGGGAGTTGGGATACAAGGTGAAGGCCTTTTGCTTTCAAGACTCTCCGCGCCGCGCACACTCCATCGCCGCGCAAGGTGGCATCAATGCTGCCAAGAACTATCAGAACGACGGGGATTCCGTTCACCGGCTCTTTTACGATACCATCAAAGGGGGCGATTTTCGTTCCCGCGAAGCAAACGTGCACCGGTTGGCGGAAGTCAGCGTGAGCATCATCGATCATTGTGTCGCTCTTGGCGTCCCCTTTGCCCGCGAATACGGAGGCCTGCTGGACAACCGCTCCTTCGGCGGAGCGCAGGTCTCGCGCACCTTTTACGCCAGAGGCCAAACCGGCCAGCAGCTGCTGCTCGGAGCCTACTCCGCGCTCAACCGTCAAATCGCCGCGGGCTCCGTGGAAATGCACTACCGGACGGAAATGCTCGACGTGGTGATCGTTGACGGTCACGCCAAGGGCATAGTCACGCGCGACCTCGTAACAGGGGCGATTCGCTCGTGGTCCGCGGACTGCGTCATCCTTGCAACCGGCGGATACGGCAACGTGTTCTACCTCTCCACCAACGCCAAGGGCTGCAACGTCACGGCGACTTTCCGCGCATACAAGCGGGGCGCGTGCTTCGCTAATCCGTGTTATACGCAAATTCATCCCACGTGTATACCCGTTGCGGGAGACCACCAGTCCAAGCTCACTCTCATGAGCGAGTCGCTTCGGAATGACGGACGCGTCTGGGTTCCCAAAAAGAAAGG
>JBILWF010000074.1:0-7871 GCA_044370075.1 Chthoniobacteraceae bacterium
CCGACAAAGGCTCCCCGGGAAATAACACGGAGCCCAAGGCATCCGGGGAAACTCCACCCGTATCCGCCGAATCCTCCCCCGCAGCGGCGCCTGCCGGAAGCCAGGGGCAATCCTCCAAACCCGAGGTCGTTTCCTTCCGCGTTCCGGAGCCCGGGAAACCCGCCCAAAAAAAACGCGAAGGCATTCCCATACCCGCTATTCTTGTGGGACTCACCTTGGTCTTCATGTTTGCGGGCTGGTACCGCAAGTCTCTCTGATGAAAAGGCGCGACTTTGTCTCCCAGTCCTTGTCGCTGGTCGCCCTCGGCGGGATGGCCTGCATGACACCATGGTTTGCCGGATGCGGCGAGGGTGGTTCCTCCACAGGAAAAACCGCAGGCACCTCCCTGACGGTGTTTTGCGCGGCGGGTTTGAAGAAGCCTCTCGACGCCGCGGCTGCCGCCTTCAACAGAGCCTCCGGAATATCCATCGGATTTCAATTTGGCGGCTCGGGAACTCTGCTCAACCAGCTGCGTGTCGCCCCGCATATCGGGGATCTGCTGGTCGTTGCGGACGAAGGAGCGCTGGCCGATGCACGACGGCTGGAACTCATTCGCGAAGCCATCCCGCTCGCGAACCAAACACCGGTGATCGCCGTCCGACAGGGCAATCCCCTCCAACTGAAAACGCTCGAGGATCTCCTCACGCGCACCATACGGTTTGGAATCGCAAATCCCGAAAGTGCAAGTGTCGGAAAGGTGACAAAAAGAGCCGTTGGCAATCGCTGGGAAACCTTCGCCGCACGGGCAGCCGTGATGAAACCCACGGTCACTGAAATCGCAGCGGATCTTTCCCTCGGAGCGCTGGATGCTGCGATTATCTGGGACAGCACTGTGAAGCAATTCAGCGGCCTGGAGGCAGTCTCCATCCCCGAGTTAAACACCCACACCGAGCGGGCCTTCATCGCCGTGCTCGCCCAGTGCACGCAGCCCGCGACCGCGCTGAAGTTCGCCCGCTTTCTGGCCTCACCCGACCAGGGTGGCCCCCATTTTTTGGAAGCCGGAATGAAGCACGAACCGGGAGATCCGTGGGCCGCGAAGCCCGAGCTCATCCTCTACAGCGGAGGCGTCAACCGGCCCGCCATCGAGGCACTCCTGCACAGCTTCTCCGAACGCGAGGGCGTCGAAATCACCACCGTCTTCAACGGATGCGGGGTCTTGTGTGCGGCAATGAAAACCATGGGGTCCAGCCAGAGCCCGAAATTTCCGGATGCTTATTATGCGTGCGACTTGTGCTTTGTTCCACCGGTGGCCGAGCATTTCCCGGAATCGTTTTTGCTGACCGAGACCGACATTGGCATCGTCGCGCCCCCCGGAAACCCCAAGGCCATAGCGACACTCTCTGATCTCGCACGACCCGGTTTGCGCGTGGGCATCTGCAACGCCGAGCAGAGCACGCTGGGTTTCATGACCCGGGGCATGCTGCGCTCAGCAGGGCTTCTGGAAGCGATCCGCACCAATGTCGCCGTCGAAGTGCCCACCGCCGACTTTCTCATCAACCAATTGCGTGCCGGCGGATTGGACGCCGCGATTGTGTACCGCGTCAACACGCAGGCTGCACCGACCGCGAGTTCAGCGGCACTCGAGTTTATCGAGATCCGGCACGAGGGAGCGAAAGCCGTGCAGCCTTTTGCCGTACGCGCCGATTCGCCGAACCGCCAGCTTGCGTTGCGCCTGCTTGAGCACCTCAAACAAAACCGCTCTGCGTTTGAAAACGCAGGCTTCCGCTGGACCGGCGACCAACCCGCAGTCCGCAGCGACCGCATCACGCTGCCCGCATGGCTACAGCCAAAATAACGCGCCCTGCAGGACGCTCCCCCAGCGGCTTCTGGCTGGCACTGGCCCTTCTAACCGGAGGATATCTCGCCTTCCTTGCGGGCTTGCTCGGAGCCACCGCCTCCTACAGCAACCCCTCCGCGCTGTGGACCGCCCTTCATTCACCGGAAATCCGCCACTCGATCGTGCTGAGCTTTATCACGTGCAGCCTGACAGCCGTACTCTCCCTTCTTTTTGCAGTTCCCATAGGATTCTTTCTCGCGCGCTACCCGTTTAAAATGCGGCCTTGGGTGACGGCCTGCCTGGATATCCCGATTGTGCTGCCGCCCATGGTTATAGGGCTCATGCTGCTCATTTTTTTTCAAACGCGCGCCGGCCGATGGATCGAATTGCTGCTGCCGCTCACCTACACGGTCAACGGAGTCGTGCTCGCGCAATGGGTGATTGGATCCGCATTCGCGATCCGCACCATGCACAACACCTTTGAAAACCTTTCCCCGCGCCCCGAGGAAGTGGCTCTCACGCTCGGGTGTTCCCGGGCGCAGGCCGTATGGCGCGTGACTCTCCCCGCCGCACGCCGGGGCATGTTTGCCGCCGCGACCGTGGCCTGGGCTCGAAGCCTGGGTGAATTCGGCCCGATTCTGGTTTTTGCCGGAGCCACACGAAACAAAACCGAGGTGCTGCCCACCACCGTGTGGCTGGAGTTGAGTGTGGGAAATCTCGAAGCCGCCGTGGCGGTGAGTCTGCTGCTTGTAGTGTTTGCCATGAGTATCCTGGCCGCACTGCGCGGCGCCGGAGAACGCATTTAAGAACCATGATTTCCTGCGAACGCATCAGTTGGTCCGCGGGCGACTTTGCGCTCCACGATCTAAGTTTTCACGTGCCCCCAAGAGCCTACGCTGTGTTGATGGGACGATCAGGCTGCGGCAAAACCTCGCTGCTCGAAATTCTCTGCGGATTGCGCGCCCCTGCCTCTGGACGTGTTTTGCTGGATGGAACCGATGCGACGGATCTGCCTCCCGGAATGCGCCGCATCGGATACGTGCCTCAGGATTCCGCGCTTTTTCCGACGTACACCGTGCGCGCGAACATCGGTTTTGGGCCGACGATTCAGGGATGCGCCAAAGCAGAGATTCAAAACCGCGTGGAGGAACTCGCATCGCAGTTGGGAATCACCCATCTTCTGGACCGATTGCCGACCCAACTCTCGGGCGGCGAGCGCCAGCGCACGGCCCTTGGACGCGCTCTCGGTGCCAAACCCCGCATTCTGCTGCTGGATGAGCCCCTCGGAGCACTGGACGAGGATTTGCACGCGGAGCTGTGCGCCCTGCTGCGCACCGTCCACCGCCAGTACCAACTCACCGTGCTGCATGTCACCCACAGCCGCAGGGAGGCGGATCAACTTGCAGACCTGCAACTCGTGCTCGACTCGAGGGGCATTCGAGAACACACCGGAAAGGCCCCAAGCGCATGAGCCCGGAACCACTCACCGAAGAGGAGCAAAGCATCTACCAGTGGCAGATGTGGATTCCGGGTTTTGGAGAATCCGCGCAGCAAAAACTCAAAGGGGCCACCGTGCTTGTTTCCCGCGTGGGCGGCGTGGGCGGACAAGCCGCCCTGCAACTCGCCGCAGCCGGAGTAGGCACACTTCTGCTCGCGCATGCCGGCAATCTCAAGCCCGGCGATCTCAACCGCCAGATCCTGCAATCACACGAACGTATCGGCCTCCCGCGCATCGAGGGACTCGCCGCGCGCTTGTCCGCACTGAACCCACGACTGCGCATTATTGCCGTTCACGAAAACATTTCGACGGCGAACGCCGATGCGCTCGTCGCCCAGGCCGATGTGATCGTGGATGCCGCGCCGCTTTTCGAGGAACGATTCGCCCTGAACGATGCGGCAGTTCGCCTGCGGAAGCCGATGGTGGAATGCGCCATGTACGGACTCGAGGCGCAGATCACCACATTCCTTCCAGGGCAAACAGGCTGTCTGCGCTGTCTGGTGGGCGCGCCGCCCGATTTCTGGCGACGGCAGTTTCCCGTGCTGGGAGCGGTATCCGGCACCGTGGGTTGCCTCGGTGCCGTCGAAGTTGTCAAGCTGCTCACCGGGCTGGGTCAACCGCTCGCCAATACCCTGCTGACTATGAATTTGGAATCCATGCAGTTCCGCCGCCTGCGCATTGCAGCCGACCCGGGCTGTCCAGTGTGCGGCTCCGCCGGCAAGGCCGTGTAAACCGGAAAGGTCCCGCGTGAATCTCTGCAAAAACACGATTCTTTCCCGCTTTGGTTCCCGCGCGGTGCGCAGTCTTCTCGCAATGGGCGCGTGGATCCTTCCCGCTCTCGGATTCTGCGGGGATGCGGTGGATGCGGCCGTAGCGCGCGGTTTGGAGTTTCTTCTTTCCGCCCAGGATGACCGCGGCGCATTTGGCGAAAACGGCTCCTATGAAAACGCGCTCACCGCGCTGTCCACACTGAGCATGGTGGCCCACGGGCACCTTCCCTCGGATACCGACACGCACGGCGTTGCCGTGCGCAGAGCACTCGACTTTTTGCTGCGCATTTCGCAGCGCACCGAGGACGGGTACTTTGGCGCTGCAGACAACTCGCGCATGTACGGGCATGGCATCACGGCCCTGCTGTTGAGCGAAATGCTCGGCATGGGCGTCAACCGGGAACAGGACGAGAAAATGCGCACCGCCTGTTCCCAGGCGGTTCAGCTCATTCTGCGTTCGCAGGCCGTTCCAAAACAGAGCCCTCTTTCGCAGGGTGGCTGGCGTTACAAACCCACGTCCACCGACTCGGACCTATCCATCTCCATCTGGCAGTTGCTGGCATTACGCTCCGCCAAAAACGCAGGCATCGAAGTGCCGGACACCGCCATCGACTCAGCCATCCGTTTTCTCCGGGGATGCTTTCAACCGGCCAGAGGCATCGGGGCAAAAACCGGCTTTTCGTACACGCCCAGACAACCGCTATCCGGGTTCTCCGGTTCCTGCGCGGGAATGCTGGCGCTTCAAATCTGCGGACAATACGAGGCTCCCGAAACAGCCGCCGTGGCCGACTGGATGCTCGCGCACCCGCCCCAACTCAAAGAGGAACCCTGGTTTTACTACGGGATGTACTACTACGCGCAGGCGATGCACCAGCGGGGAGGCGCGCATGCGGATGCGGCCCAACGACAGGTTTCCGAACTAATTCTTCCCCTTCAAGAACCCGACGGCTCTTGGAGAAAAACCCACGAGTACGAAAACAAGCGCCTCTATCGCACCGCACTTGCTCTCCTGAGCCTCAGTGTGAAGTACCATTACCTGCCGATCTACCAGCGGTGACCGCGTGACCCGGAGCCTTGCACTCCGGAGAAAAAACCACGCCGCCGCTCACGTTCCGGAGGCCTCCGCCTGTGGCCCCACCCGCACCCTTTCGAGCCACGTATCTATCGAGGCAACATCATCGTGCGGCAACCGCTTGCGCTGGTACTTGCGCCAAAGGATATCACGCAACGCCTCGAGATCCTCGACCGACGGATGATCAAAGTAAGTCCAGCGTTCCTCCGATTTGAGCTTCGCCTGAAAACGCCATTTTCCCCCAAAGCGCTCCGCACGCACCTCGCGTTTTTCACCGTCTTCAGTAACTGTTTTCCACACATGAACATTCCGCATACACAAGAGGAGCTGAGGGCGAGGGCGTTTTTCTTTGGAGCGGGACGATCCGCGGCCGCACAATAGGGATTTCGATGCGGGTAATCTTCAAAATTCTGACCTTTCTCGCAGCCATCCTGGTTTGCGGTGCGCTTCTTGCCCCGCCCCTGTTCTGGCTCGGGCAATGGCTTGCAAGCACCGGCACCCTTCCAGTTCTCGCCAAATTTCCCTTCCAAAAATACTTCAATCGCAGCCTGTTGATATCCGCCCTTGTGCTCTTGTGGCCGTTTGGCCGGTGGCTGGGCGTCCAGATTCCGTGGGGCGCCCTGCTCGCGCGCGGCATGGCATGGCGCAGTCAAGGCGCCGTGGGATTCGCCGCGGGAGCGCTCGTAATGACGCTGCTCGCCGTCTGCTACGTGTGGGGCGGATTTTACGGAGCCAAACCCCATTTTGAGCGCTCGATTCTGCTCCAGGCACTCCTGTCCGCCTGCGTGGTGGGCGTTTTGGAGGAATGGATGTTCCGCGGAGTGATCATGCGTCTGCTGCTCCATTCCCTCTCCCCTGCCCGCGCACTCGGGGTGTGCAGTACCCTGTTTGCAGCGGTGCATTTTCTCAAACCGAATCCCGCGGCTCAGATCACCAGCGTGCACTGGTACTCCGGCTGGATTTTGGTGCCGGAGATGTTTCACCAGTTCGCAAAGCCGCTTCTGGTGCTGGGCGGGTTTGGAACACTTTGCGTTTTCGGATGGGTTCTGGGACTGGCAGCTTTGCGCACCGGGGCGCTTTGGATGGCAATTGGGCTACATGCCGGCGTGGTTTACATCAAGTTGGTTTTCAGCAAGATGTATCTGAATCAAACCACGGCCCCGCCCTGGGTGGGCTCCGAGCTGCAAATCGGCCTCATCCCCGTAGCTCTTCTCCTGCTTGCCGGCCTCTTTGTTTGGTTCTGGACGAAAAATCCGCCCACAGAGAATACCCCCTGAGGCCGTCCTGATTTCCCCCAGTTCCATGCTTTACCTCGATTACAACGCCACATCCCCGCTGTGCGATGCGGCACGCAGGGCATGGATCGAGGCACAGGACCGATACTTCGCAAACCCGTCCAGCCTGCACCGGTCCGGACAGCGCGCCGAACACGCTCTGGAGACTGCGAGGGATCAACTCGCGCAGTTGCTGCACTGCAGCGCTTCCGAACTTATCTGGACCAGCGGCGCCACCGAGGCGGCTAACGCCGTGCTCGCCTCACTTGCCGCCTCCACCCCGGGTGCACTGTTGGTATCCCCCCTGGAACATCCCTGCATCCTAGAGTCCGCACGCCGCTGGTTTGCCGGACGTCATCACTTTTTGAAATGCGATGACTCCGGCCGCGTGGACCCCGCGGAAGTTCAAAGCGCGCTCGCCATGGGGGGAATCAGCACGGTCGCCCTGATGGCGGCCAACAACGAAACCGGCGTCCTGCAGCCGTGGCGGGATGTGGCCGCCCTCTGCAAAGAGCGGGATGTCCCGTTTGTATGCGATGCCACGCAGTGGGTTGGCCGTATGCCGCTGGACGGACTCCACGAATGTTCCTACGTTTTTGCCAGCACACACAAGGCAGGCGGCCCCGTGGGAGTGGGCTTCATAAAAACTCCCCCCGCCGGCCCACGCCCCCCGTACGGGAGTCCGGCGTGGACTCCTCTTCTTGTGGGAGGCCCGCAGGAGGACGCTCGACGTGCGGGCACCCAGGACGTTGCGGGTGTTCTGGCACTCACAGCCACCCTTCTCGACCGGCAGCCGCGCATCGCAGAGGTGGCATCACAAACCCTGCTGCGCGAGCAAACCGAGCGGGCGCTCAAGGACTCGGTCCCCGGTCTCGAGATTGTCGCATCATCTTCCGCGCGGCTTTGGAACACGATTTCCTTGCTGCTCCCGGAACTCCCGGATTGCCGGCGCCGCTGGGTGGTGCGCCTCGATTCGGCGGGAATCGCCGCTTCCAGCGGCTCCGCCTGTGCCAGCGGCAGGGAGTCCCCCTCGCACGTGCTCCGGGCCATGGGCTTGGAGGCATGCGCGGACCGCGTTGTGCGACTCAGCGGCGGCTGGGAGACATCGGCGGCGGACTGGGAACGTGCCGTGGAGATCCTGCGGCACGTTGCGGAAAAAGAATTGGGACGGACGCCCGCGAGTCAGACGGACTGAAAAATCCGCTGGAATGTCCAAAAGAGCCCGAGAGCCGCAATGAGCGCCGAAAACGGGATGACAATCCAGCGCCGGTAGGAATCCGGGTCGCGAACCCAAAATGTACACGCCGTGGCCAGCGTGATCACCGCCAACTGGCCGCCTTCGACTCCGCAGTTAAATCCCACCAAGCCCACGGTGAAAGCGGTCCGCGGCAGATCCAGCTCGCTGAGTGCCCCTGCAAATCCCAAGCCGTGAATCAAACCA
>JBILWF010000075.1:0-7831 GCA_044370075.1 Chthoniobacteraceae bacterium
TGAAGGACTCCCTTACCAAGCTTCAGACTCTGCGCGTGGGCGAGGAAGGAACGGCCACCATGCGCGTCCTGGCGGCGGCGGAGGGCTTGTCTGTTCTCTGGAAGCGGGGCGCCATCGTCAACGGCACCCTTCAGGAATCCGGCACCATTGGAACAGGCGTCAGCACGGCCCGCGGAATGGACACGCCAGTTCTTTCCCTGCGCAACGTGACCAAGGCGGATGAGGGCATCTATTTTGCGGAGGCAAGCGTGCCCGGGGGGGACATCATTCGCAGCGGCACATGGAACCTTTTCGTCGTTCCCCGCGTGCGCTTTGTGCAGGCGATGAATCCTCCGCTGCACGAAGTCATACCCGGGAGCAACCAGATCAAATTCCAAGCCAACGTGGAGGGCAATTTAATTGAATCGAAAGCTCTCTGGCAGTGGTACTTCCGTCCTTCCGGAGCGTCTGCATGGGCGGCGGTGCCCGGTGCAACGGCAGGCAACCTCCTTACCCTGAACAATGTGCAGGACAGTGATGAGGGCGAATACCGGGTGGAGGTCACCAACTTTGCGGGCACCTCCATCAGCCCGGCCGGTGCCCTGGTCACGTTCAAGCCGCTCAAGGTAAACCTGCTCAGCGCGGACGGCTTGGCGGTTTCAGAAATGTTCATTCCGCCGCCCGGAGCCATACGCAATGGGACGCTGCATCCCAGCGCCGGTTCGGTCGTGCTGCAGGGTTCGGTAACAGGCGGAACCCTCTCCGATTCCACCTTCCAGTTCTTCCGAATGGAAAAGGCGGTCGCCATCCCGTTCGCGGAAAAGCCCATGAACGACGGGCGCGTGACCATCACGGGCATTGCGAAGGGAAGTTCCTTGGAGACTTCCTACCGGGTTCGCGCCTTTGGTCAGGTGCAGGGGAAGGTGGATAGTTCCCTCGTGAAAGTCACCGTCATGGAGCCGGCTAAAATTGGTGCTTTTACACCGGTGAATTCCAACCTTGTTGAAGGGGACGCCCTCACGTTGCGCGTGCCGTTGGGCGGTTATCAACCCCAGGTCCAGTGGTATCGAAACAACATTCCATTGGATGGTGAAACCTCCGACATCCTCTCCCTTGTTCCGGCTGCTGCCATTCACTCAGGCAGTTACTCGGTGCGTGTCTGGAACCAGTGGGCGAACAAAGACGCAGATGCTTACCTTGAGCGCGCCGTTGCCCAGGTGACCGTGAGCGTCCCGCCCCAGCGCCCGATTCTCACCACCGTCAAGGCAACCCTGGTGGAGGGGGAAACCGTTCGGATTGTGGGTTCGCTCAGTGGAACACAATCCCGGGTTAACTACCAGTGGCGCCGCAACGGCCAGGCGCTCTCGAGCGGCGTCGCAATTGTTCCCAGCTCGGGCACGGTGACGCTCACGTATGAAAAACAAGACGTTCAGGCCGCGGATGCGGGTGTTTACGAGTTGCTTGTATCCAATGCATTCGGAGTCTCGCTGAGCGAACCGCTGAGTGTCGGGGTTCTGTCCCGCGCCCGAATTCTGTCCGAACCCGAGAACGCGTTCGCGACAATAAATGGGAGCGCAATCTTCCGGGTGGAGGTGCAGTCTCTCGCGCCGGTGACCTATGAGTGGTGGCGTCGTCTTAAAAATCCTGACAGGACCGAGTTTCTTGGCACGCAATCGGCCTGTACGGTCAAGTCACTGAGCAAAGACGATGACGACTCTGTTTATTGGGTGGTCGCCTCGACAAACGGGGAAACGCTTACAAGCCGCCAGGCTACGCTGCGCGTTGCCGACTACCAGTTTGAGTTCAACGGTCCAACGTTGGTCGGCAAGCCTGACGGCCGGTTGAGCATCTCCGGCGTCAACCAGATCGCAGCTACCGTTTCGTCGGGAACAATCAACGCAGGATCCCTGCGCTACCAGTGGCGAAAGGACGGCGTGGCGCTGGCCAATGCCGAGGGCGTGGCCCCCGTGGAACTGGTTTCCGGTTCCTACCAGTACACGCTGAATTTGAACCTGCCTCCGGTCACCAGCGATTCCGAGGGATTGTACGAACTGCTGGTCAACAACGGTGTTGTTTTCGCCAGCAGCAAGGCGCTGCCTTTGAACTTGGAGTTCTCCATTGGAAACCTGACAGCGCCCTCCAAGGTCAACCCTCTGGATCCGTTGCTGGTCCAGGCCGAACTGCGCGGGGCGGTGAAATCTTATCAATGGTTTGTCGTTTCGGGATCGGGCGTTGCAAGTCCCCTCCAGAGCGCCCCTGTCACGTCCAACATCGGTTCCCTCGCAAGCTTCAGCCTACCCTCCGTTCCGCTCGCCGACCGGGCCAACTACCGCGGCACCTACCGCCTGGTGGTAACGGGCACCAGTAATGCCGTCCTCCGGCGCGACACGGCTTCGCCAGTCCAGATCGCCGAACCCGTTGTTATCACCCGACAGCCTGTGGCGCGTGCCGTACTCACCTCGGGCACCGCACGGATCTCGGTCGTGGCAGCGGGAGATGACCTTGTCTACCAGTGGCGCCGCGATGGCGTGGATCTCGCGGGAGGAACTTCCGCCACGCTGGACGCTTCGAACCCGGGTCTTTACCAGGTTCTCATCAGCAACGCGTTCAGCTCGCAGTTGAGCTCGGCGGTGTCCGTCGTCACCCCGGGTGCCCTCGAGGTCGCAGTTCCCGAACCGGGCTCGGTTGCCGCCGGGGGCGTGGTGAACCTGGTTGCGAATGCCACGGGATTAACCGCGGGCAGGACTTACCAGTGGTATGCGGTAACCGGTGCGACGCGCATGGCTCTTGCCGGCGCAAATTCGGACACTTACAAAATCAGCCCCGTGCGCATGAGCGATGCGGGCGATTATGTGGTGGAGGTCACCGCGCAGTCCGCGTCGGGGGGCACGATCACGGCGGTATCCAACCCTGTGAATCTGCAGGTCAAGTCGCTGCCATCGCTGGTTGTGCCGCTGGCATCGCGCACCGTGGAGGCGGGATCCACTACCGGACAGGCCAAGGACGAAGTAAGCTTCCGCGTTGTCGCCAAACCCGGTCCCGGCCGGAGCGCCGCGGATTTGCGTTACGCTTGGTATCGGGACGGGCAACTCATGGCAGGTGCCACCTCCGCCTCCATCCGCACCAAGGATGTGGCAGCCTATACCGTGCAGGTTTATCACGAGGGCGCACCTGATGACTTCGTCTCCTCGAAAGCCTCGCTCAAAACGGTCTCGCTGGGGGCCGGTTCTGCTTCCGCCGAAAAAACCGCGGGTTCTGCCGGTACGGATTCCGTACATACGGGTTGGTGGGTTTACTGGGTGAAGGCCACGCGGGCCGGTCGGACGTTGAAGGGATACTATGCGCTGGAGCGCACGACCTCGGGGGAGGTGGTCATTCCCGGACGTTCACTCTGGGTGCTCGCCGCGGACGCGGCCGAGTCTTCTGCGGAAGTATTTACTTCTGAATGGATTCCCGGAACCGCAGGCGTTGAGCATCGCGTGGTGGACGCGGTCGCCTCCGAGCGCTCCGAGTTCTCCGTGCTCGCCAGCCATAACGATGGGTCTTCCTTCTCGCTCTCCGGGCGTTTGGAGACCGGGGGCGATGCCGCTCTCTACGGGGCTCCGGACCTTGTTGCCGGGGAGTACGCCGCATGGAAGGATGGCCCCGAGGATCTCGCCGCGGAGGATTTTGATTTGGAGTTGCTCTGGGACAACGAACGCACGCTCCAACTCGGCGTTCTTGGGAATGCAGATGTGATCCAGAGCCTTAAAGACGAACTGAACGGTGTGTTAATGAAAGGCGACTAACGGGCTCCGGTAGACGCGCCGTTTTACGCGCTTTTCGCCGGGGGCGGAGATTAAACGCGCCGCGGATGTTTGAAATTAAAACGCTCCGCGGCGCAGGTCCTCTATGGCGGCTCCGAGGTTATCGGCCACGTCCGAAGCGAGCAGGGACTCCTCACTCCGTGCTCTCGAGTAAACAAGCATCTCGGCGCTGCGTCCGCACAACCACGCTGCAAGAGTGCCGGTATTTGAGGCGCTCATACCCTGAGCCAGAAGAGTCGCGCACACGCCCGTGAGAACGTCGCCCATGCCGCCCGAGGCCATTCCGGGGTTTCCCGTCGGGTTGATAAAACACACCCGCCCGCGCTCGCAAACCAGAGTTCGCGCCCCCTTCAACAGCAGCGTCACCGGATGTCGGCGGGTAAATTCGCACCCCGTCTCAAACCGGTTTCCGTGTGGCGCTTCCGCGAACAAACGAAGCATCTCACCCGCGTGAGGAGTCAGCAGGCGCGGCCCCGAGCAGGCTGACAATGCGGCGGGATGGGTTGCGATCGCGTTCAAAGCGTCTGCATCCACCACCGCGGGCCCCGGATAGGATGTAACTAGCTCCAGCACCGTTTCAATCATCGAAGGATGCGTTCCCAGTCCGGGCCCAATCCCCAGTGAATCTGAGCGTAGTGCAAGGATTTCACGCGACTGCGTGAAGGGAAGCACCATGCACTCCTCGGGAGCGCGGGATGCCGCAAGGCCGTAAATCGCCGCCGGAACGCAGAGTGTTACCAAACCCGCCCCCGCGCGCAGCGCCCCACGCGCACTCAAACAGGCGGCGCCCACCGTGCCCGTGTTGCCTGCAACGAGCAGCACCCGCCCGCAGTCCCCCTTGTGAATGTGTGCGCTTCGCCGTGGAAGCAGCGGGGCTAGCTTTTCCGCGGAGGCAATCGAGGGAGCCTCGGGTGGCATGGGCGGAGCATACTGCATCAGCGCGGGAAGGGGCACTACCGCAAGTCGGCCCACGTTCTGTTCGGCCCCGTCGGCAACCAAACCCAGTTTCGCGCAGCATACGGTCAGCGTCCAGTCGGCCCGGAGCGCATCCGGGTCAGCGGCCCCCGTGTCCGCATAGAGGCCCGTGGGAATATCCAGCGCGGCAACGCGTGCGCCCAGGTGGGCTCGCCACCGGTTCAGCAGGCGGCACCAGTTGGCGACAGGCTCCCTCAGGGGACCGCGCGCCCCGATGCCCAGAAGGCCGTCCAAAATTAAGAAGGGCCCTTTTTCGGTGCGTGCCAGATTCTCCACGAGGGCGGGATCCCCTTGGGTTTCGCAAAGGCCCGCCTGGGTCCACTTCTTCTCCGTAAGTGGTGCCCAGTGCGGGCGTTCAAAGGCCGGCACAAGCGTCACCCGCCATCCCGCCTCCGAGAGCAGTCGCGCGCAGACCAAGGCGTCCCCTCCGTTGTGTCCCTTGCCAAATACCACCAGGCATCTTCCCGCGGCGGGCGAAAACTGCAGGAGTGCCGATGTCATCCGGGCGCCCGCCTCCTCCATGAGTGTCTCGGCAGAGATTCCTGCGGCAAAGGCGCGCCTTTCGGTTTCCTGCATTTGAAAAACGGTAAGCATTTTGAAGCCGGTTTGTGTCTCTGTCTTCGTTTTCGGGCGCCCTTTCGGAGGGTGGGTTCGCGTTTGCCACCGCGGTCGCGCCGCGTACAGTAACCAGAATCATGCTCGACTGGGCTTCTTTTCAGTACGTCATAGAAAACACCGTGGTGATCCACGCACCCGACCGCCGCATCGAGACGTTTGGCTCCACCAGTTTCCGGTTTTATCTGGTGAGCGAGCTAATGGATTCGGTGAATCAGGTTCGCGTTCGCGACGGCCGTTTGCACGCCGAGCGGCCCCAGATTATCACGCCGGGAAACCTTCATCGCATGATCCTCGAGGGGTTCGGAGAGCGCGGGGAACAATTCGCTGAATGGATGCGCCAGAACGCCTCGGATCTGGCCGTCCTCAAGTACGGTTTTCAAATGCGAAAAACCGATGTGAGCGAGTCGATTGTGCACAGCCCCATCGAGGAGGTCATCGACCGACTTAAGGATGTCGTCCATCACTCGGAGGATCCCCTCAGCGCCATTATTCAAGGCGTTGATGAAGGGTGGGAGGTCAGCCTTATCAAGTTCGCTTCCGATCTTATCCAACAGGCCGCCGCGGGAAACATGGGTGACTTCAGGCGGCGTGGATTGTTTTAACTACTCACGCGGGGCCTCACCCAACGTGGTGCTCCGTTGGGAATCCGCCCGCTGGATTAATTGCTATTGTGGCGGCCTTTCTTAGAATACTGGTGATTGTGCTGCTGGCCGCCGCGGTTTTTGGCGGCGGCGGTTACTCCACGTATCTGCTTTTTGTGAAGCCCGATTTGGAGCTTCAGCGCGACCTCCAGTCCCCGGACTCCGCCCGCCCTGCGTTCGAGGATTCCACACTGCCGGAATTTCAAAAATGTCTTGCCGTCGAGGCCTCGGGAGATGCGCTCGCCACACGGCGTTCCTTTCTCGATTTTGCGGACTCCTATCCCGATTCCCCAAACGCGGAGGAGGCGCGGTTTCGTGTCGGAAAAATTCAGGAGGAACTCCTCTTTGCAAACCGCATGACGCCCGAAAAAAAGACGTACTCCGTTCGCTCTGGCGACGGCATCCAGCGCATCAGCCAGCGGATCAAATGCCCCGTGGAGCTTTTGTTGCTGATGAATCCCACCGATGGAACCGCGCTGAAAGTCGGTCAGAGGCTAATGTTTATACCGTATGAATTTTCCGTGGAGATCGATCGGAGGGCTGCCAAGGTCGTTATTTTTTGGCGAAAGGAATTTTTCGCGCAGTTCCGCATCGAAGCGGTGCAGGGCGCGGCGCAAACCGGCCCCTCCATTAAAAAGGGAACACCTCCCGTGACAGTCAAAGTCGCGGACAAACCCGGATTTGTGGACGGCAAACGCGTCGCGGGGCCCGACGCTGTGCGGGCCGGGGACAAGCGCTGGATTGTGTTTCAATCCCCAAGTCATACCTTATACGGTCTTTCCTCAAACCCCGAGGGTGCCGCCCCAAAACCCAGTTCCGGATACGGCGTTTCTCCCGAGGCAATCCGTTTGCTCGCGGCAGTTTTGAGCAAGAATGACCCCGTTGTAATACGCTGATATGGCTAACAAACTGCAGCCTCTGGAATTCGAGAAGCCGGTTTTTGAACTGGAGGCCAAGCTTGCCGATTTGCGCAGCAGTTCGGCCGCAAACGACATCAATCTCGAAGCGGAAGTGCTCCGCATGGAGCAAAAACTCGAGCAAACCCGCCGCGAGATCTATTCCAACCTTACCGCCTGGCAGCGTGTGCAGATCGCCCGCCATCCCGCGCGCCCTTTCGCGCTTGATTACATGCAACTCTCCTTTCAGGGATTCACCGAGTTGCACGGGGACCGCCTCTTTGGGGACGATGCTGCCATGCCGGGAGGCCTTGCTACCATCGGCAAACACCGCTGCGTGGTCATCGGCCATCAAAAAGGCCGCGACACCAAGGAAAATCTCAAACGCAACTTCGGCAGTGCTCACCCCGAGGGATACCGCAAGGCGCTCCGCCTTATGCGTATGGCTGAAAAGTTTGGCCTCCCTTTCGTGGCTCTTATTGACACTCCGGGAGCCTATCCGGGCGTGGGAGCCGAGGAGCGCCACATCTCCGAAGCCATAGCCCTCAACCTCCGGGAAATGATGACGCTGCGTATTCCCACCGTGGCAATCGTCATCGGCGAGGGCGGGTCCGGCGGTGCGCTGGGTATCGGCGTGGCAGACCGCGTTCTCATGCTCGAAAACGCCTACTATTCGGTGATCAGCCCGGAGGGTTGCGCCGCCATCCTTTGGAAACACCGCAAACATGCGCCCGAGGCGGCGGCTGCCCTGAAGCTGACCGGAAATGACCTTCAGGAACTGGGTATCATCGACGGAGTCGTCGCCGAACCCCAGGGCGGGGCTCATCAGGATTTGGAAAAAGCGGTTTATAACCTGCGCACCGCCGTGGTGCGGGAGCTGGATGTGCTTGAAAAGCTTCCAATCGAGGATCTTCTG
>JBILWF010000076.1:0-7789 GCA_044370075.1 Chthoniobacteraceae bacterium
GTCATGGGCTGAAGCGGGGGCAATATCACGAGGACCAGGGGGGTGGGGCGTGAAAAAACCTGCCCCCGCCCGCGAGACAGGGACCTACCGCCGCCACGGAGGGGGCCCGCATACCGGCACCGTCCCCGGTAAAGGGGTGTTGTGCAAAATCCTGTCACGCCATGACGCGCTCCTTCCTCCCGTGGCGGTTCGGTGGATTCTCGCGCTGTCTATGGCGCTTCTGGGACGAGGCGGCCCCGGCGCGCAGGCGGCCTCCCCCAAAAACAAACAGCCTTCCCCACTCCCCCATCAAAACCCAACACGCCCCTTAAACACCTCAGGCCCGCCGGACAAACCCGCAGAACACACCGCACCCGCGCGCCTTCGCGCCGCCGAATCCGCCCAGTCCCAACGGCAATGGGCCCTCGCCGCCCAACACTACGAGGCTTTCCTGCGCGACTTCGGGGATCATCCCTCGGCGGAACCAGTCCGTGACTTCGTCCGCTGCCAGCTCCTTGAATGCCAGCTGCGCGGGGAGGATCCCTCCGCGGCACTCGCAACCGTCGAAACCCTGCTGGAGCACCCTCCCAAAATTCCCCCGCAGACCGCGGAAGCCTGGCGGGATCTGCCCCTGCTCAAGGCGCGCCTACAACTGCACCTTTCGAAATATACCGCCGCGCGCGCCTCTTTTGAGAACTGGCTTTCCCGTGTTCCCCCGGCCAGTCCCAAAAACGCCTCCCCCGAGTTTTTCGCACACCGCGATGAAGCCCGTTTGGGCGTGGCCACCTGCCTGCTGGAGGAAGGGCGGCCCGCGGAAGCCGCTGACTTCGTGGACGCGCACGCCCGGCAGCTTGTTCTCCCGCGCTCGATTCACGCAGCCCGGGTGCTGCGCATTCAGTGCGCCCTTGCCGGACAAAACCCGCTTCAGGCATGGCGGTTTCTGGAATCCTGCCACCAATCGCTGCGAACACAGGGATTCGCCGCAGCCTGCGATCGGCTTTTATGGGAAACAGCTTGCGCACTCACTGGGAAAAACGAAGCCCCCAGCCTGCAAGCAGGCATCTGCTGCCTCAAACTGCTCGCACCGGAAAGTGACGTTCCCACCCAACCCAGTCCCCCCATTCCCCCCAGTCCCGCTCCCATGCAGCCCCAGGCGGTCGCCGCGGCCGCTCCCGTGCTCCGCTCCCCGCAAAACGAGTGGCAGCGTCTGCTTGCGGTGGCCGCACTTCTTGAAAAACTCCAAAGGAGTGCAGACTGCGCCCTCGTGCTGGAATGCGCACGCACGCACGCCCCGGACAAGGCACAACGGGAATCCGTGGAACTGCGCCGCTTGCACCTGCTCGAAGAACTTAAACGCTGGCCGGAACTCGAAGCCGGCACGCACGAATTGCTGCTGCAAACACCGGCCGAGGCGCTCGTGCCGCGCATTCTGTTGCTGCGCGCCACCGCCGAGGCCGAACAACAGGCTTACTCCAAAGCCTGCAAAACCCTCGACGAAATCGAAACACTGCATGCCAGGACGCCGGAACTGCCCCATGCCCGCCTTCTGGGCGCGCACACACTGCTGCTGGCCGGTCAAATCCCGCTCGCGCTTGCCCGGCTGGACCAGTTTGACGCGCTGCACCCAAAGCATCCCCTGCACGCCACGGCACTCCTGCTCCGCATCCAGGCCCTGCTCGCCCAGAAGTCGTATGCCGCCTGCCAAAAAGCCGTGGAGCACTTTGCACACCGCTACCCGCGCGAAAGACTGACCACCCACGCAAAGCTCCATGGCGGCCTCGCAGCTTCGGCTCGAGGCGACCACGCCCTGGCAGCGCAGCAGGCCCGCAGTTGCCTCGAAAACAATCCGGAACCCGATCTGATCCTGCACGCCCTGCTTTTGCTGGGCCGCAGCTGTGCACGTTTGGGCGACGCACCCGGAGCGCTCCATGCGCTCGGCGAGCTGCTCGAAAAAGCGCCCCAGGATCCGGGCCCCATCACAGACAGTGCAGCCTTGGAAACCGCACGTCTCCTGCGCGCATCCCACAACGCAGCGGCCCTGCGCACATTTTGGAAAAAACTCCTCCTCCAACGCCCCCGGTGCGGCACCCTGCCTGAAATAACACGCTGGGTCGTGGAGGAGTCCCGGATGGAAAAGGCCCCGGAGGACCCAAAAAGTCTGCTTTGGAACGCATTCGATGCACTTCAAAACGTGCCGCGCTGCGAAGCCGTTCTTCCCCTCATGAATCTGCTCGCGGAGGAGTACCGCACCTCGCCGGCCGAGCCAGACCTTTCCTCCCAGCTGCAGCAGAGAATCCCCAACTCCCGCGAAACCGCGCCAGAGGCACTCCCCCGGATTCACGCCCTGCGCGCACGGCTCGATCTCGTGCAGCCCTCGGAGCGGGCGGATGCCCTCTCCGAAGCACTCCCGCTGATTCTCGCGAACTTGGATAAAACCCCGGCCAACATTCTGGCCGCAGTAGCCTCTATTTCGGAGGAAACAGAGCACCCACCCGGCAAGGCTCCCCGGGAGCACACGCCTGGCGCAATGCGCCTTTGGGAGGAGCTGCTGCGGTGGAATCCGCGCTCCTCCGAAAAAGACCGGGCGTATCTGGCGATTGGTTGCGCCGCTGCGAAACGAGGGGATCTCCCTGCCGCAAGCGAGGCCTTCGGGCGGGCCCTGCGGGAGTGCCCCGACTCAGACCTTCTTCCAAGGATCCGGCTTGAACGCTCCCGGCTTTGCCTGGAGGTGAACACACCCGAAGAGGCCGAAAGGGATTTGCATGCCGTTTTGGCACACCCGCGCGCGGCCGCCCGCCTGAAGGCGGACGCCCTCGTTTTACTCGGGGAAAAACACATGCGCGCGCCGGAACCAGCAAAGGCCATCGCCTGCTTTCAGCGCGTGTACATCCTCTACCCGGCCTGCGACGAAGCCGTGGCCGCCGCCTACCTGCGAAGCGGCGAGGCCTTTGAAATGCTCAACGATCCGCAGGCGGCGCGGCGCACCTACAGCGAACTGCTCTCCCTCGCGCGGTTGCACGCCCTGCCCCAGTGCGAACGCGCCCGCAAAAAACTTCAATCCCTGCCGCCATGAACCCAATAACCATGAAATGGCTGTTTTGCCCGTTCGCCCTGTGGACATGCACGGGATGGGCAAATACGCCCGCGTCCGCGCCCGGCTTGCCCACACGCGTCCCGGCCGGCGGCTCCCCGAGCATGCCGGCAATTTTAGGCAAAATGGGTGAAACTCCCCCGCGGGAGCTTGATGCAGCGGAGGACGACGCCCTCCGACCCGGTCTCAAGGCGGAGGCCGCGCTGCGCGTCTTTTTGGGCGAACACCCCCGCTGGATGGAGGAGGAGCACGGGCCGCCCCGCCTGCGGCGCCTGCTGGACCAAACCCTGGATGCGTACCTGCGGATTGTCTGGAACGGCGCGGCCAGGGCCCCCGTGGCAGCCCGCGCCCTCTGGAACGCCCATCAGGTTGCCGCACTCTGCGGAGACACCGCCCGCGCAACCCACTTTGCCGAGGACCTGACCCGGTCCCACCCGAACTCGCCCTATGCCCAAAACGCTTTCCTCTTTTTGCAACGCCAACCGCCCCGGAACACTTTACCGGAAATTTTGCCGCCGGGGTCTTCTTCTAATCCTGCTCCTGTTCGGGAGCATTCCCCTTCAAGCCGCCGCGGATCCAGCTCCCCCTGAAGTTTATAGAAGCCTCCTTGACCTGTACCGGGAAGGTGGACCGGTCATGCACCTCATCGCGCTGTGCTCTGTGGCGGGGGCGAGCCTGGCGACACACTGCGCGCTGCACCTGCGCAGGAAGGCTTTGCTGCCCCCGGGGCTCCTCGGGGAGCTCAACCGGCTGCTTTCCCTGCGCGATCTGGCCACCGCCTACGCGCTGTGTCAGCAAAGGCCGACTCCGCTCACGCGCCCCCTCCTAAGCGCGCTGACAAAAGCCAACTACGCACGGGACATGTACAACAAAACCGCCATGGAAAACGCCATTGCCGAGGCCTGTGCGCAGGAAGAAACCAAGATGCAGGCGCTTGTAAACCATCTGAACACCCTCGCCGTACTGGCCCCGATGATCGGTCTGCTTGGAACCGTTTCCGGCATGATCCGCAGCTTCGGCTCGCTCCAAACCGGAAAAAGCCACGGGCCGGAATTGGCCAAGGGCATCGGTGAAGCCCTGGTCGCAACCGGGGGCGGACTGCTTCTGGCCATTCCCGCCATGTTCCTGTTCTTCCTCTTCCGGGGAATGGTCTCCAAACACATGGCCGATGTACACGCGGCACTCGCACACATGCTCGACCGGTTCACGGGAGAGGCGCACGGGAACCCGCCCCCGCCGCTAAGTACTCCCGCCGAGCCCGCCGCCACCCCGTGGTCCGCGGCGGAAACCGCATCAGTCTAGAAAAACACGCCCCCTCGGCATCCTCCGCGCCCGACAAAACGCACCCTTGGATCCATCCACAATGAACGCCCGCCGGCGCATCCCGCGCCATCCCGCCTCCGAGGAGATCGGTCTCCAGATCGCGCCAATGATCGACATCACACTGCTGCTGCTTTTCTTCTTCATGCTCTCGAACGGGACGGAACCGGCGGCGCGCCGGCGCGAAATCCGTCTTCCCGAGGCGGACACGGAGCAGCCGAGCGATACAGAGACCGCCTCCCGGAAACTCGTCCTTGAAGTGGACGCCTCCGGAGGCTGGTTTGCGGGAGAAACCCGGGTGAACAGCACCCAACTGCGGGCGCTGCTCGAAACGAAAAGCATCCTGCTGATCCGCGCAGATGCACGCACCCCGGCGGCAACCATCCAGCGCATTGCCCAAACCGCCGCGCAGGCGGGCATTGTCACCCTCGAACACACTATCACCCCTCCCTGAACCGCCATGTCCTCCCGCTCCCAACCCGCCGTGGAAATGCAAATCGCACCGCTGATTGACGTCTGTTTTTTGCTGCTTTTTTTCTACCTGCTCACTGCGGCCGAAAGCACCCGCGAGTCCGTGGTGGCAACCCCGCTTCCGGGCAGCGTCGAACAGTCCGAGAGGCTTGATTTTGGTGATGTGCAGCAACTACTCATCACCGCGTCGGGCGACGTGTTCCTCAACGGAGCAGCGCTCGATTCCGCCGAGTCGCGTACGCTGCCAAAACTGCGCGGCGTGCTTTCCCGTTTCCAGCAAACTGCATCCGACAACAAATCGGAGGCCCGGGTAACCATTCAACCGGAGGACACAGTGCCCTACCAACGCCTCATTGACGTTCTGGCGGCGTGCGAGGCCGAAGGCATCAAAGTCCCTCTTTTAGCCGCACCCCTCGCGGTCCATCCGGACGAGTAAAAGACACAAATGAGGCCACCGAGAGAGTCCCGCGGCACGCCGCGGTTGATGCGCATCGGCGCGAACCACCGTCGGCCCTCGGGGACCTGCGGGAGGGGCCCTCCGAGCGCTCCCGCCGGGCGCCACTTTGTGCAAAGGTCCGAACCTTGCAGCCGGGATTTACCCTGAGAGAAAATGCCCACCCGGGGCACGCCGGGGGAGCGGAGAAAACAGGGCGTCCAAAACCGGGATGCGCTCGGGCCCGCACGACCCCCTGGTGAAACCGGCATGGTCGACAATTGTCACCCCGCCATTTCCGGGTCCGGCACACACGGAACAAGGATTGAGTCACGCATTCCGTGGATGATTTTTTTGTCTTCCGGACAAATGGTGGCCAGCACGCCCCCGAGTTCCACGGATTCGCCCGCAGGAAAAAAGTACGGACACAACCGGACCCGTCCCCGCATCCTGCGCGCCTCCCCGGTGAGCGGATCCCAGAACGGATGTTCGACTACTTTCGCCTGGTGGAAACGCTGCAAGAGAAAGGGGTGGTGCCCGGCGGATCGCAACGCGCTCTCAACTGCTGCGCTCCAGTCCCCGGCACTCATGTCGTGGCCGACATACACCCCGCGCGAGCCCCACGCAGTTTCAGAAAAGCCGCTGATTTTTAAAACCAACTGGCGCTCCTTTTGGGTAAACCCCTTGAGTTCCTCCCAACTCTGAATACCCAGTCCCGGGTACTCTCCAAAATAGGGAATAGGCTCCGGATCGATCACCCATCCGCGGGGTATGTGATTTGAAAGTTTTTCCCAGCGCGTTTGCCCGAGGCGCTCGCCCCATGCGGCGCGCAAACCGGGGCTCCAGAAAAATGCAAGCCACAGCTTCTCCTCCAAAAACGCCTTCCACGGCGGGGTGAACGCTGTGCGGCCCGAGCGGGCAAGCTGCAAAAACACATCGGCATTCCGCACCCGCTCCAAATCCCACAATTCAAAAAAACGGTAAACCCGGTGGGCAGGATGTTTGTGCGGATCCCATCCGGCCTCATGCAAAATCCGGGCTGCACCGCCGGATCCAGATTCAATCCGGTTGAGAATCCACTCCATCTCGGGGCGGTACCCCGCGGACTCATCGGAGAAAACCACCACCCCGTCCTGCACCACCCGGGAAAACCCCCGGAGCATTCCGGATTCGCCCCCGATCACATCCCATCCCGCCCGGGCATACAGTTGGTTGAGCCACGCCAGAACACCGATTCCCCCGGGCAACGAATCGATCTCTGTGAGCGAAAGCCCCTCCGCCGTCAGCAGCAAGTCGGGTCGGATCACCTCGGGAATCTGACGCTCCGCGGCCGGCTCCATACCGATCTCGCAAATTTCCGGGGGTTTGCCGCGATCCAACCAATGGGCGACCCAGGGAAACTGCGCTTTAGCGCGCGAATCGCGGTACAGACCGTTGGCAGCATGCAAGAAGTGGTAAAGCAACGGCCCCAGCGCCTGAATCTGTTCCCATGCGGCGCGCTCGAGACGAAACGGTTCGGGCGAGAGCAACCATTCCTTTCCCTCAAAGAGACCTTCCTTGGGAAATGCCCCGCGGATGGATTCAAAAGTCAGCGCCATGAATTTGTGGTTCTAAAAAACTACCGTTCCCACGGCCATCTGGAAGTTCGCAAAAACGGGGAGCGGCAGGAGAAAGCGCACCACGGCGTTCCCGGAAAATCTGCACCCTGGACCGACGCAGCAGCCGGATCGTATCCAGAGCCGCCTTTCATCTACGGAGATTTGGACGGGGCAGGCGTCCTGCCCAGTTCACGAAAGATCGACTGCACTGCCATCTCCGCGAGCAGTTTCATGGCGGGCGGATTCCAATGAACGCCGTCGTTGCGCACCATTCCGCTTTTGTCCGCCAGCAGCGAATAAAAATCATTCACCGGCACCCCGTACCCGGCCATTACGCTGGCTGCCATTTTATTGTGCTCCAGAATGATGGGATTAATGAGCGGATTAAACTCGCTGAGGTTCTCCTTATTGAAAGTCGGCGTGCTGCTCGCCCAAATGAACCTCGCCTTGGGAGCCTTTTGCCGGATGACGTCCAAAAACGCCCGGGTAAGGGGCTCGTAGGTGCCGGGCTGGATTCGGCCCTCGGGCCATCCATGGAGCCCGACGTTCATGTGAATGACATCGTAGGGCCCCTCCCGAAGGAGGTCACCCAGCGTCGTGTTGAGCCTTTCCGATTGCCAGAGCGGGGTGATCCAGAAATCCGCGTTGGCCTTGCCTTTGAGCAACCGGAGCACCTCGCCCAGATAGCCCTGCAGGATGGAGTCGCCTACAAAAAGAATGCGCGGAAGCGTTGCATCCGTGATGGTTGCCTTGTCCAACCGCCAGCCCGGGCCGTCCGCGTGAAGGCGAGGATCCTTCTCCACTACGGGGGGTGGCACACCGCGAACGGCGGCAAACGGCAAACACAGCAGGGTCAACAGGACGCAAAAATAAGAGCGATTCATGATTGGCTTGTTG
>JBILWF010000077.1:0-7770 GCA_044370075.1 Chthoniobacteraceae bacterium
AAGCAGCATTGGATGTCCGGGCTTCCGCGCGCTCCAACCGCCACAGGTGCGCGGCGCAATCCAGCGAGTCGGGATCCGCCAGCATCTCTCCGACGCCCTTCAATGCAGCGGGATGTTCCGCGGCCCACGCACGCAGAGCGGCGGGTTCGAGCGGAGAGGCCCACAGGTGCGCGGTTTCCGTGCGGATGGCGTTTCGCAGCGCCTTGAGTTTCGTGATGGATGCGGCGTTTGTTTCCGGGGCGTCCGCCACCCGGGCGGTCCAGCGTGCCGAGGTGAAAAGCGCTGCGAGCGCGTAGTAGTCCCGCTGGGAGACCGCCTCCAGCTTGTGATCATGGCAGCGCGCGCAGGCCACCGTCGTCGCAAGGAAAGCCTTGGAAAATGCGTCCACCTTGTTGTGCACCATGTCCTGGTGCACGCCGTTGCCGATTGGACTCAGGCTGCTCCCGTGCCGGTGCTGGCCCAGGTGGTAAAACATCGGCGCGATAAGGTTCTCCTGCGTGCCGGCCTGCGGGTGGATGCGTGGCGTCTCCAACAGGTCCCCGGCGAGTTGTTCGCGCAGCATGCGGTCAAACCCCACGTCGTCGTTAAACGCCCGGATCAGGTAGTCACGGTATTCGTGCGAGCCCTTGGCCGGATTGTCCCATTCGTAGCCGTAGGTGTCCGTGTAGCGGACCACGTCCATCCAGTGCCGCGCGAACCGCTCCCCGAAATGGGGGCTCGCCAAAAGCGCGTCCACGTAGGCCTCGAGCGAGTCCGCGGCAGGGTGCACGGCGGACGGCAGCCCGGTGAGCACAAACGCGAGGCGCCGCCGCAGCACCCCTTCGTCGGCAGCCGGTGCGGGAGGGATTCCTTCGGCGTCGAGGGCGGTCTTGATAAAGCGGTCCACCGGTTCGCGTCCCCAGACGGCGTCCGCAACCGGGGGCGGCTCCCCCCTGCGCATGGGTTGCAGGCTCCACCAATCGCGGCGCTTTTGAAATTCGCTCTCCCACGAGGAATCCCCCTGCACTCCCGACGTGGCCTGCGCCGGGGTGCCCGCGCGCGGATCCGCCGCGCCGGTGCGGATCCATTCGGCCAGCAGTGTGATTTGATCCGCGGAAAGCCGCTTTTTGGGGGGCATTTGCAGGTCTTTTTCCACGTGGCTCACCGCTTTGATGAGCAGGCTGGCGCCGGGGTTCCCGGGAATAACTGCGGGGCCGCTGTCACCGCCTTTCTCCCATCCACTTTTGGAATCTAGAGTCAGGCCGCCCTTGATTTTGCCGGCGTGCGAATGGCACTCCAGGCAGTGCTCACGCAGGAGCGGTTCGATTTTCTGTTTAAAAAACTCCTCCGAAGCCGGAGCCGCCACAAGGCCGAGCAGCGTGATTAGCAGCGCGCACACTGCCGGGCGGCAGCGGAAGCCCGGGCGGGAAAGCACTGGCACCGGGTGCACCCGGTGGGTCTGCGGGCTGGAACGCGCGTGCGCTGTTTTCCGGGTGCCTTGCGGGGGGGGACGCATCGCATTGGATTGAACCGCAGGTTTCGGCTCGCAGACAAGGGGGTGTCCGCGCCATAAAATGGTATTTTAACGCCATGAAGGAGTCCCCCCATCCGTTTTTCGAGAAAGTGGGCGACATCCGGGCGCTGCTGGACGCTCTCGAACGCATCCCGGGCTCCCTCTTTATGATCAAGGATTTGGACTCGAGGTACGTGTACATGAGCCGCGGCCTGCGCGAGGCCATCCACCTCGCCCCCGGGGTGGAGGTGGTGGGAAAAACCGATTTTGAGCTGTTTCCGCGGATCATCGCGCAGAACTTTCGGGAAAACGACTTGCGCGTTTTTCGGGAGGGCAAGGCGCTTGTGAATGAAGTCCACGCGACCCTTTTTTTCCGCCACGCTCCCGTATGGGCGATCTCGAGCAAGTTCCCAATCCGGGATCACGCGGGAAGCATCATCGGGTTGATCACCATCAACGAACCCTACAACGCGGTGGTTGGGGCGGACGAGGAGCTCAACCGTCTGCTGCCCGCCATCGAGCGGATCACCAAGGGCTATGCAAGTCCGTTGCGCATGGGGGCGCTGGCCCGGGCCTGCGGGTATTCGGAGCGGCACTTTGCGCGGTTGTTTCGGGCGCGCATGGGCCAGAGCGCTCAGCAGTTTTTGGAAGGAGTGCGGCTTTTTCACGCGCTCGACCTCATCCGCCATGGCAACCGCCCGATTGCGGAGATTGCGCAGGCATGTGGGTTTTATGATCACAGCTCGTTTGTTAAACGTTTCCGGCGGTTTACGGGCACCACGCCGCTTGCGTGGCGTCGTTCGCAGCAGGCGCCTTTCAAGTCCGAGCGGGCGATCGCCATTCCCGTGTCGGTAAAGCGCGCCGGCTGGGGGGCGTGAGGCGGGGGCGGGGGCGGGGTATCCCGAAAGGGTCCGGCGGGATTTGGCGGCTGCGGGGCGCCGTGTTCGGGTTTGTCCCACGGAGACTGCGGGGGTACTTTGGCCGGCCATGAAAAAGGGGACTCGCGGGTTTTGTACCGGTTTGTCAGGGATGTTTTTTGTGCTTTCGCCCCTGCGGGCGGACGTGCGTCTTCCCGCCATTTTTGGGGACCATATGGTTTTGCAGCAGGGACGCACGGTGCCCGTGTGGGGATGGGCCGAACCCGGGGAGTTGGTCACGGTCACTTTTCAGAGCCGCAGTGCGGTTGCCACCACGGGTCCTGCGGGTTCCTGGCGGGTGGATCTTCCCGCGCTGGAGGGCCCCGGCGAGTCCGCCGAGCTGACGGTGCGAGGCAAGAACACGGTGCGTTTTTCGGATGTCCTTGTGGGGGACGTCTGGGTGTGTTCGGGGCAGTCGAACATGGAGTGGCCGCTGTGGGATACCACGCAGGGCCGGGCGGAGGTCGCCTCGGCGCGGTATCCGGAGATTCGTCTTTTTCGGGTGGCCCACAAGCCCTCGCTGGAACCGGTTTCGGACTGCGCGGGCAGCTGGGAGGTGTGTACGCCGGAGAGCGTGGGAGGCTTTTCGGCGGTGGCCTATTATTTCGGGCGTGACCTGCACCGGCACACGGGCCGGCCGCTCGGGTTGATTGGATCCCACTGGGGCGGAAGTTTTATTCAAGCCTGGACCAGTCTGGAGGGGCTTCGATCCGAGGATGCCCTCAAGGGGGCGGTCACCGCCTTTGAGGAGGTGGTGGCCAACCGCGCCAAGTACGAGGTGGAGTATTATTCCAAGATCCTTCCCGCGTGGGAGGCGGAGTACCAAGACTGGCTCGAAATGGCGAAAAAGCCCTACGAGGAAGCTAGGCGCCGTTGGGCGGTTGAGATTCAAAACGCGAAAAAGGAGGGAAAACCACTTCCGCCCGCTCCGGCCCCCGCCCGTCCCATGAGGGGCAAACCCACCTGCCGCTCCCACAGCATGAACAACCCCGCGGTGCTGTTTAATGGCATGATCTCCCCCCTGGTCCCGTATGCCATCCGGGGCGCGATCTGGTACCAGGGAGAATCCAATGCAAACACACCCGCCCTCTACGCCACGATGTTGCCCGTGCTCATCGCCGACTGGCGCAGGCAGTGGGCTCAGGGCGATTTTCCCTTTTTGTTTGTGCAGTTGCCCAATTTCGATACGCCCGCCCCGTGGGCTGCCCTGCGCGAGGCGCAAACCAAGGCGCTTGCCGTTCCGGCAACCGGGATGGCGGTGACCGTGGATGTGGGGGACCCCAAGGATCTGCATCCGCGCGCCAAGGCCGGAGTCGGGGCGCGTCTGGCGCTGGTCGCGCGCCGGGTCGCCTACGGGGAGGCTCTGGTGGACTCGGGCCCTGTTTTTCGCTCCCTGCAAATCGAGGGAGGCCGCGCGCAAATCGCGTTCGATAATCCCGGCGGGGGGCTCGTGGCGCATCCCGTGCAGGAGGGGCTCGTGAAAGGGTTTGAGGTGGCCGGTGAAGAGCGGGTCTTTTTTCCCGCGCAGGCCCGCATCGAGCAGGACACGGTGTGGGTTTGGGCGGCGCAGGTGCCCCGTCCCGTTGCGGTGCGCTACGCGTGGGCCAGCGCGCCGGAGGTCAACCTAACAAACCGCGAAGGGCTTCCAGCCCGTCCGTTCCGGACCGATGAATGGCCCTTGACGGGCCGATAAGGCCGCGGCGGTCCAGCCGGGGCATGGTGGCGGGAACCGCGGGGGTGAGCGGGGGGGTGGTGCGCGAAAAGGCCAGTTCGTCGGGCTTGCCACCGGGTTCCAAAATCTGGCGGAGGCGGCACACTCAACAGGGAGCGTGGGATGAGGTCCTGCGTCGAGTGAGGTTGACCCAGTGTTTGCAGTGGGTTGGCGCTTCGCTCAAACACCGGTTTGCCCGCCGATGAGGGTGCGGGTATGGTGGCCTTCAGCTCACGGTTTAAACCGGTGCTCAAGCAAGATCCCGGGCAGGCATTTCTCGTGTGAAGCCTGCCGCCCGGGTTCCGCCTGTGCGACCCGGCACCAGGCCGCCGGGCCCCGCCACCCGCCATCCCAGTCATGCCCCAGACACCCCCGCCGGTTTCAGCCCCGTCCCGCCTCCCGCAGAAGCCATCCGCCCGGCTGAGCATCTCCGCAAACCCGACCACCTCCGCGGCGCTCGAACTCAACGCGGTGCCCTGCGTGCACGCTGTCGAAGTCACCGCCCTTGCGCGGCTCTCCGGGACCATCCTGCACATCGCCCTCGAAAGCGCGTCCGCTCCGGCGGTCAATCTCCTTTCACGCGGTCTCGAGTCGGTGGAAGCCGGCGCAACCCTCGCCGTGGACGCCGCCGAACTGCGCCTCCCGGTGGCCAGCCTCCAGCAGGCCGTTGAACGCGAAACCGTCGACCTGGTCGCTTCCCTCGTCAACGCTGGCGGACAATCCCTCGCCACCTGCCGCCACCGCCTCGCCATTCTGCCCGCCTCCCACTGGTGCGGCACCGGCAATCATCCCGAATCAATCGCAGCCTTTGTTACCCCCAACGCGCCCGCCCTCGCCGCGGTCTTGCGGGATGTCTCGGCGCGGGTCAAGGAGTCCACCCGGCAGGGTGTCCTCGACGGCTACCAGTCGGGCAGCGCCGCCCGCGTGCAGCAGATCGCGGAAGCCTGCTTTCAGGCACTCGCCGCACGAAACATCCAATACGTGACCGGTCAGGCCAGCTTTGAAACCGAGGGCCAGAAGGTGCGCACCGTCTCGGAGGTTCTCGCCGATGGCCTCGGCAATTGCCTCGATCTTTCGGTGGCGCTGGCGGCTTTGCTCGAGGCGTGCGGGCTGCACACCATGATCCTTTTCGACCGCGCCCACGCTACCGTGGCCTTCTCCACCGTGGATTCGCATTTTCCCGAGGCGACCCACACCGGACTCACACGGCTCGTGAACCGGATGGAACTGGGTGAATCGCGCGTGATCGAGGCCACCGCCCTCTGCGGCGCGGAAGCCGGCTTCGGGGAGGCTCTTGAGCGGGGCGAACGCTGGACGCGCTCCGAACATTCCGAGCCGCTGCTTGTGGACATCACTTCTGCTCGCAGGGCCGGCTTCCATCCGATCCCGGACCGGCTCGAGCGCCGCGACAGCGCCGGGGCGCGGGCCGCGGGCGAGGCCCCCTCCGACGCATGGAAGGTGGTTCAACCCGCCGACCTCCCCCCGTTGAGCAAGCCCGCTGTCGCTCCGCACCTTTTGCGGCTGGAAACATGGCGCAAGCGCCTCCTGGATCTCACCCTTCGCAACCCCCTTATTCACGACACCGACAGCAACGGCGTCCCGCTCTTACTCGAGGGCGAGGCCGCCCTTTCCCTGCTGGAGGACACGCTCTGGGAGGGCCGAACCCTCCGCCTGCTCGACCGCGGCGCGATGCGCGCCATGAGCCCCGACGCCGTCGCGGCCGAGATCCGCAGCGGCATCCTGCGCTCCACGCTGCAGGAGGCGGAGCTTTTCAAGCGCTCCACCAAAGTGTTCCGCAGCGGCCGCTCCTCCTTTGAAGAAACCGGGGCCCGTTCGCTTTTTGTCGCGCTCGGATTTTTGGAGTACCGCGTCGAGCAGCGGCCCGATCCGGTGCGCGCCCCGCTGATTTTGCAGGCGGTGACTCTCGAGCGCATCTCCCGCGTGGAGGGATTTCGCGTGCGGTCCACCGCGGATGAGCCTGTGGTGAACATCGCTTTGATTGAATCGCTGCGGGCCACCCTCGGCAGGGACATTGGGCTGGGCTCGGGTCGCAGCTCCGAACTGGATGCGGACGCCAAGGGACTCGATCTGCCTGCCATCCTCAACCGCGTGCGGGATGCGGTGCGGGATCTGCCAGGGACGCGGGTTTTGGCGCAGGCGAAGCTGGGGGTGTATTCATTTAAAAAACTCCCGCTCTTTGAGGAAATGCGGGAACGCGGGGCCTCGCTTTCCGAACATCCCATTGTGCGTTCCCTGCTGGACCGACAACCGGTGGCCGCTCTCGAAAATGCCCCCCTGGTGGATCCCGCCGCGATCGACCGCACGACGGGATTTTGCGATTACACGCTGCCCCTGCCCGCGGACAGTTCCCAGACGGCGGCCGTCCTTTCGGCGGCGGCCGGGGCGACCTTTGTGCTGCAGGGGCCTCCGGGGACGGGCAAAAGCCAGACCATTACCAACCTCATCGCCCACGGCCTTTCCGCGGGAAAGCGCATCCTGTTTATAGCCGAAAAAAGCGCCGCGCTCGGGGTGGTGAGCGACCGGTTGCACAAGGCGGGTTTGAGCGCCTTCACTCTCGACCTGCACGCGGACCGGGCGACCAAAACGAGCTTTGTGTCCCAAATCCAAACGGCTCTCATCGACCTGGACTCGGGGACCGCGCCCGGGCGTAAAGCCATGGTCCCGTTGGCCCGCGAGGTGGACATCCACCGCCTGCGCCTGTGCTCGGCGAGCGATGCCCTGCATGCCGCCGACGCGGAGGGTTTCTCCGCCTACGCGGCCGCGGATCAGGCTTTGGCTGCACGTCTTCGCGCCCCGTCAAAAAGCCTGCCGCAGGGCTCGCTCGACGCGAGCGTCCGCGCCGACTTTACATCCGCCGACATGCGCGAGCGTCTCGACGTGGTCGCCGCCTTGTCGAATGCTTTTCAGGCGTTGCCGCCGGATTCGGCGCAGGCCTTGGCGTGGATTGCACCCGGCAAGACGCTTTCCGCCGCAGAAGCCGACGCGTGCGCCGCCAAGGCACGGTCCGCCGCCGATACCCTGCGGGCGACAATGGAAACCTGCGGGCAGCTGGCGCATTCCCTCGGGGTTTCCATCCCCGGCACGCTTCACTGGGTGGAGGCGGCGGCGCGCCTGGGTTCGGCATTCAAAACACAGCACCCTGCGGCACAGGCGCTTCTCGACGCCGTGTTTGCTCCCGATTACGCCGCACGCTTTGGGGCCCTGGAACACGCCATCGGCCTGTTCGCTGCCGGCGCGCAGGCCACGCAAAGCCTCCGGTTGCGCTACGACGCCGCGGTGCTGGCGCTTCCGCTGCGGGATTTGCTTGGTGACTTGCGCGAGGCCCGGTCGAGATTTGTGGTGTTTCGCTTTTTGACCACGCGCAGCGTGAAATCCGCTCTGGCGCGGGTTTCGCGCCAGCCGGTGGCCTCGGACATCGAAGATTTAATTCGGGAAATCGAGGGGCTGCTCCAAGCGGCCGAGGCTATCGAGGCGGGCAAAGCCGCCCTGGCCACGGTGCAGCCGTTTTTGGATCCGCGGGGCGCGGTGGATGCGGGGCAGGTCCTCGGCGAGATCCGTGCGCTTGCCGCGGCCGCGGACAGGCTGCGCCAGTTGTTCCCAGACCAGACCGGGGCCGTGCGCGTCCGGGT
>JBILWF010000078.1:0-7753 GCA_044370075.1 Chthoniobacteraceae bacterium
CGGCAGGTGTTCCCCCGATTGAACTGAGCAGCAGGCCAATCGGGACCTTCACACGCTGGTGCAGTTCCCGCCCGAAGAAATAGGCCACACCCGAAAATGGGCCGACGGTCTCCGGGGAACATACGGCCCAGGTCCCCTTGACCTCGCTCAAGGGGGATAGGGAAGGATTCTGCGCCACCGTGAACAGACGGATGCCGGGGTATTGGGCGGCGGCGATCTCCAGCCCGGGATTGAGGCAGGTTTTGACCGAAAAGCTCATGTTGGACTGTCCAGAGCAAAGCCACACGTCGCCAACGAGAACGTCTTCAAGTGCGAGCGCATTGACCTTGAGGGTGCTGGGTTGAGCGCTCGCACGGAGGGGCTCGAGGCGGACCATCCAGTGCCCAGAGGCGTCAGCGCGCGCGGTTTTTTGCTGCCCGGCAAAGTGGACGTGGACCTCCTGTCCAGGATCGGAAGTGCCCCAAATGGGGACCGGTACCTCTCGTTGAAGCACCATGTGATCGGTGAACACCGAGGCCAGCTTAAGTTCGGAGGCGCGCAGCGAGGGAAGGCACGAAAACAGGAGGAGGCTGAGGGAGAGGAGAGGTTTCATGGGGGGGCGGCAGGAAACGCCGCACTTCACCTCCTCAAGAGCAGACCATATTCCAAAGAATGTTTTTTAGCCGGAATCTCATTCTGTGAAGCGTCCCCGCGACACCCGCGCTGCCATCTGGACGGCGGAGGCGAGACCGCCCATGGGATCTCCCTCGCCAGGGCTGACCCACTTCCGGCAGCGGATGGGGATGCCTCAGTCGGGCACTCTGGACCCGATCCATGAGGGCAACCTGAGTCATTGGCAAGAAATCCGCTTTTCGCTCGGTTTCCGCAGCCCGCGCGCGCGGTATCGTCGTTGGGGCGCGCTACAGGTTGACGGAAAATCAGTGCTTCCCCTGCATTCCCCCCTCGGAGGCCATTTCCACACTGGGGACTCTCCGATTGCCCTTGAGAAGGCTCTACACTGAATTGGAAGACTCGGACCCGCGTGCCTCGCCCGCGGCTGCGAAGGTTTACGGCGAGTCGACAGGGCGGGTCCCCTGTGGACGTCAGCGCTATCTTGACACATGACCGGTCGACTATATCCTAAACTATATGAAAACCATCACGCTTAATGTAAGCGAGCCGGTTTACGCCGATTTTCAGCGGTACGCGCAGGAGCAAGACAGGCCCACCTCGGAGCTCTTGCGCGAGGCCATGGAGCTTTACCGGCAGTCTAAAATTAGACCTCCAAGAAGCCTGCGGAATCTGAAACCCTCATCGGTGGGTGCGGTCCTCCAGCCATGGTCGAGCCGGAGTGAGCTTTTGGAGGATTTATTGGAAATCCCATGATCCACGGGATGGACACGACCTTTCTGGTCCAAGTGGAAATACGCGAGGTTCCCGGGCATCAGGAGGCACGGAACTGGTTGGACGGGGCTTTGTCCAAACATCCACAACCCCTTGCACTGGCGCCGCAAGTCCTCACCGAGTTTGTCCACGTGGTTTAGGATCCTCGGCGTTTTGCATCCCCCTTGAGCATGGAGGAAGCGCTGGAAAAGGCGCAGGGCTGGTGGGAAGCAAGCGAAGTCAAACCGGTTTACCCGTCATTGGATTCGACCCGTTTGGGATTGCTTTGGCTACGCCAGTATCGCCTTGGGCGCAAACGCTTACTCGACACTCAACTGGCGGCAACGTACTACGCCGCCGGCGTGACTTGCCTGCTCACCCTCAACGTGAGTGACTTCGAAATTTTCGGCGTCTTCCGGTCCACGAAGTACTGAAAAATTGGTAGAAATTGCTTTTCGCTCGGTTTCCGCAGCCCGCGCGCGTGGGATCGTCGCGGGGCGCTCTAAAATGACGGAGTTTTAGCGGCCCCCGCTTGGCGTACGTCGGGGCAGCCGCTCACGCCAGGATCTCCCGGACCACCTCGCCATAAACATCGGTGAGTCGGAAATCCCGACCGAGATGGCGCCAGGTGAGGCGTTCGTGATCGAGGCCGAGCAGGTGCAGGATGGTGGCGTGGAGGTCGTGCAGGTGGACCTTGCCGGAGACGGGGCGGAAGCCGAACTCGTCGGTCTCGCCATGCATGAGGCCGCCTTTCACGCCGCCGCCGGCCATCCAGGCACAGAAGCTCTCGGGCTGGTGCTCGCGGCCATGTTTTTCGATGGGCGCGGTGCGGCTGAGGTCCTGGCTCCATGGCGTGCGTCCAAACTCGCCGCTCCACACCACCAGTGTGTCCTCCAGCAGGCCGCGCGATTTTAGATCGCGGATCAAACCGGCGCACGGCAGGTCGCTTCCGGCGCAGCTTTTCGGCAGGTCGCCGCGGATGTTGCCGTGGTGATCCCACCCGTCCATGGTGACCTGTACAAAGCGCACGCCGGCCTCGCTCAGACGCCTGGCGAGCAGGCAGGCGCGGCCGTTTTTGTCGGTCGTCTTTTCGCCGATGCCGTAAAGCTGTTTTGTCGCCTCGGTCTCCTTCGAGAGATCGACCAGTTCGGGCGTTGCGGTCTGCATGCGAAAGGCGGTCTCCAGGCTGTGAATCATGCCTTCCATGCGCGCGTCGGTTTCCTGCTCTGCAAGCAGTCGGCGGTTCATGCGCTGGATGAAGTCAAAACGCCGCCGCTGGGAGGCGTCATCGGTCGCGGCATCGGTGAGAAAAGCGATGGCGGGATCGCTCACTTTCGCGGGCAGTGTGACGGGCGTGCCCTGGTGAGCGGCGGGAAGAAAGGAGGCGCTGTAGTTCCGTGTGTCGATGCCGGGATGGATGGTGAGAAAGGCTGGCAGGTTCTGGTTTTCGGTGCCGAGGCCGTAGCTGATCCAGGAACCGAGTGATGGCCGCGCCTCGGCGATGGCTCCTGTGTGGATCTGGAGCACAGCGGGACCGTGCTGGTTGTTGTCCGCATGCACGGCGCGGAGCAGGCAGAGTTCATCGGCGATGGCGGCCGTATGCGGCAGCAGATCGGAGATGGTGATACCGGACTGGCCGCGAGGCCGCACCGGGATGTCGGTGCCGAGTGCCAGCAGCTTGTCGGTGCTCTCATGACGATGCTGCTCGGGCAGCGGGGCATTTACCGACTTGCCGTGCCGTTGCTGGATGAGCGGTTTTGGATCAAAGAGGTCCATCTGCGAGGGGCCGCCGGCCATAAAGAGAAATATGACACGCTTTGCCCGTGGCTTGAGTAGCGGAGTGCGCACCGCGAGCGGATTGGACGCTGCATGCAGCAGGCCATGCAGGGCCATCGCGCCAAAGCCTGCGGTGATTTGACGCAGCCAGGCGCGGCGGGTGGACGTGAAGGGTAAGAGATTCATGGGATCAAAAGCGGAGAAGAAACTCGTTTGTGCCAAAGAGAGCGCGGGACAGTTCGGTCCAGGCCGGGGTTTCGCCCGCGGCTTTGGAGGTTTGCAGAAACGCGAGGGCGTCCTCCCGCTCGGCGGCGGTGATGGGACGGTTCAAGACACGCAGCCAGAGCCGCGCGAGGCGGGCTACATCGTCCTCATCAATGGAGAGCAGGGCCTTCGCCAGATCCTCGCCCCGCTCGCGGATGAGATCGGCATTGAGCAAATACAGCGACTGCGTGGGCACGGTGGTCTCGCTGCGCTTGCTGGTGAACTGAGCGGGCTGCGGGAAATCGAACACATCCCGCAACCGCGCCGTGCCGGGCTGCGTGCCCGTGCGCACCACAGGCAGGTACAGGGTGCGCTCCACCGCTTGGGACTCGCGTTCTTTTTTGAGGCGGAACTGCGGGTGAACGTCCTGCTTCTCCTTCAGCGGCAGGCCGCTGATGTTCTCCGGGAACTCCAGCGGCAGTCCCGGCCCTCCGATCGGTGTCGCAAGCCGACCACTCGCCACCAGCATCGCATCGCGGATGGACTCGGCATCAAGCCGCTGGCGGTTCATGCGGGTGAGCATTCTGTTTTCGGGATCCCTCGAGTCTGGGTTTCCACTGGCGAGACGGTACGTGCGGCTGAGGGCGAGCATGCGGATGAGCTTCTTTTGCGACCAGCCGTCCTTCATGAAGCGATGTGCGAGATGATCGAGCAGTTCGGGATGACTCGGCGTGTCACCGCGCGTGCCGAAGTAATCGACGCTGCGTACCAAACCCTCGCCGAAGAGTTTCTGCCAGACGCGGTTCACCGCCACGCGGGCCGCGAGGGGGTTTCGCGCATCCGCGATCCAGTCGGCGAGTTGCAGGCGACCGCTCTGCCCGGGGGGAATCTTCGGCTGTGGTCCCCACATCGCCACACGCACGAGCCCCCGCGGCATGGTATCTCCCAGCGCATACGGATTGCCACGGATGGTGAGGCGCATGTCGGCGGGTTTTTCCGCATCCTGTACGGCGATGGCCTGCGGTTTGCCGGGATGAAAATACTCACCGTGGGCGATGCGGAGTTCGAGCGCGGTGATCTCCTTTTTTAACTCGTCGAGGCGCTTTTTTCCTGCCGCATCCGGTTCGTCACCAAGCGCATTTGATTCGGACTCCAGTCCCTGTTTCTCCATTCGCCAGCCCGCCAGCTTTTGCTCGTGCGAGCGGGCGATCTCCCGGTCCTCTTCCAGCTCCGGCAGAGACACGCGTTGGATGTTGCTCCAGATGCCATGGCGGGTTTTGAAGGTGGTCTTGGTGCTGCGGAACATGCCCGCCAGCGCGTAGTAGTCCTGCTGGCCGATGGGATCAAACTTGTGGTCATGACAGCGTACACAGCCCAGCGTCATGCCGAGGAAGGCGGTGCCCACCTTGCCCACCTGACTGTCCACGAAGTCATGCTCCATCTTGAGCTTGTCGATGGCGTTGATGTCCACATCGCCCAGCACAATGAAACCGGTCGCGATCAGGTTCTCACGGCGCTCCCGGGGTGAGGCGGCGGGGAGCAAATCACCCGCGAGCTGCTGGCGGATAAATCGGTCGAAGGGTTTGTCCCAGTGGAAGGAGTCCACCAGATAGTCGCGATACCGCCATGCGTGTTCGGCAAAGACTTTGCCCTCCGTGCCGATCTGCTCCGCATAACCCACGAGGTCCAGCCAGTGCCGCGCCCAGCGCTCGCCGTAGGCCCTGGATGAGAGCAGACGATCGACAACGCGCTCGGGCGCCTTTGGTGAGCGATCCGAGACGAAGTCGGCGATCTCCGCCTCCGTCGGAGGCAGTCCGGTAAGGTCAAAAGTCACGCGCCGCAGCCAGGCATGCGGCCCGGTCTCCGGTCCGGGCTGGAGACCCGCTGACTCCTGCTTGGCACGAATGAAGGCGTCCACTTCGTTTAGCGGCCACGCTGCGTCACGAACCGCAGGAGGCACGGCATCCCGCACCGGCTTATAGGCCCAGTGTTTCCGACCTTCCTCCACATCCACACCGGTCTTTTTCACCGCCTTCGCCTCCGTGACCGCCTCGCGCGGATCCGGTGCACCGCGCCTCACCCATTCCTCCAGCACGGCGACCTCGCTTTCCGGCAGTTTCGCCTTTGGCGGCATCTCCATGTCCGGATTTGTGTAGCGCACCGCCTCGATGAGGCGGCTTTTTTCCGGCGCCCCCGGCACCAGCGCAGGCCCGCTGTCACCGCCCGATTGCCAGCCTGAGCGCGAATCCAGAACCAGACCGCCTTTGATTTTGCCCGCGTGCGAATGGCACTCGTAGCAACGCTGCTTGAGCAACGGCTCGACACGCTCGCGGAAAAAAGAATCTCCCTCCGCTGCAAAGGTGGCGAGTGGGATCAAAAACAGGACGGTGAATTTCATTCGGGATTCGGAGAGGCGTGGCGCGATCGATGATGGGGAAAGCACCATGAGGTCCGGGAATTTGCTTTCTTGACCGGGTCACGGGAAACGGTCCGCGAGCGGATGGGGCTCAGGAGAGAGAGAGTAGGCTGGCGTTCTCGTACGGCGCTCAGGCAAACGGCCGGAGATGATCTCGCCCGGTCGATGCGGCGGGGCGCCGGTTCTGGGTTGCCAGGGGCGCGTGCAGCAGGGCGACGGACGGGGGCAGCGGGGGCGCATGCTCTCAACGCTAACGTTCGGCAGGAACCCCTCAATCCATAATTATTGCATACCCAGAGCATTTTCCTAAAGTTCATTGCTGTGGGAACAATGAAAGAAAAGCCGCGGTCATCCGCCTCAGGAGAACGCCGTTATTTTAAGGAGGTGCGCTTCCGTCAGATTCGGGCGCTCTTCGAGATTTCCAGGCATGGCAGCTTCGCCGCTGCCGCCCGGGCGCTGGGCATGGCCACTCCCTCCGTCTGGCGTCAGGTGCGGGCATTGGAAGACGACTACGGGGTGCGGTTTGTCGCAGCCAAGGGGAGGTCCGTACGGCTCACCGAGGAGGGCGGGAGGCTGATGCGACTGGCGGCACCGTTGGTCGAGGGGTTCGATTCCCTGAGGAAGGTATTCCTCGACCTGCAGTCCGGCGCGGACCGGGTGCTTCGGTTGGCCGCGTCAGCCTCGGTGCTCAACAGCCCGCTACGGCATGTGATCGCAGAGTACCGGCTTTCTCAGCCTGCGGTGAGACTCACGTTGATTGACGCGCCGTCCCGGGTGGCATGGGGGATGGTGGAGTCCGATTCCGCAGATCTGGCCATCGTGGGCGCGCCGTCCGGCGTGGTTCTGCCGCCGCGGCTTTCGGTCGTGCCGTTTGCAAGTCACCCTTTCGAGGTCATTTTCGCCGAGGGACATCCCCTCGGGAAGGTCAGGAAAATCGGCCTCCGCGACATCCTCCGCCATCCGCTGATCCTTGCGGGCAAGGATTCGAGCTCGCGGCTGCAATTTGACTATGTAGTAGGAGAGGCGGGCCTGACTTCGCAGGTCAACGTCGTGATGACAGCAGGCAACGTGCCTTCGATCCTCAACTACGTGAGTCTCGGGATCGGGGTGGCCATCCTGACCCGCTCCGCGATCGAGGCGATGTCGTTTTCGACTGTTAAGGCTACCGGACTGGCCCACCGGGATGTCTCGGCCGTCCTCGGCCACGACAACCTTGTGCTCGTTCAAGCCAAGGGCAGGCATGAGTTGGAGCATATCCGCGTGTTCCGTGAGATGGCAGAGGCCTCGCTCAAGGTCGGCGGCTGATCGGAGCAACTCGCCGGCGAGGGAAAGGACATTACCCACACTGAGGTGGGGTGGGGACTTGCCGCAGCCACCGGACGGCCGGCAGTTTTCGCCGAAGTGCGCGTAAAAAAAATTGAAATATCCGGGGGGTAACTCTATCTCGCGGGCTGGAGGAGGCAAAAACGGGACCCCCTCATCTTCAACGTTCGTGTTTTAAAGGTCGGCCTTCTTCTGGTTATGGCGCTTGCGTGGCCTGCTCAAACACGTAGGGATTGCCCTCGATCATCCGGCTTTTCCACTGGTTCACTAGAGGTGGTGTGCATTGCATTTTCTGCAGCAATCTGCTGCACCGTTTTGAGGTCCTTACTCGACCCCAGGGCTTTCCGTGCCTTGAATTCTGAACTGTGGATTTGTCTCTCCCTTTTGATCTCTCTGTTTGGGTTTTCCCGCCCGGAGCATAGTCCTTTTGCTTGCGAGCCTACTGGCTCCGTTTCCCCGCACCACCTCCCGGGTTCGCGTTTCGCATGCGGTTTTCCCTTCCGGGAGGGGAGTGCACGGGAGACTTTTTGGGCAGATAAAGTTTGGTGCGCTGATATCACCTATATTCCTATGCGCCGGGGCTTTGCCTACTTGGTTGCAGTTATGGATTGGAGAACGCGAGCGGTGGTGTCGTGGAAATTATCCAACACGCTGGGGGGGGCATTTTGTGTG
>JBILWF010000079.1:0-7715 GCA_044370075.1 Chthoniobacteraceae bacterium
AGGGAGGACACCGCGTTCCGTTTTTGGCGCGCTGGCCCGGGCGCATCCAGGCGGGATCGAGTTCCGACGCGCTGATCGCGCATCTCGACATGGCGGCCTCGTTCGCGTCGCTGGTGGGCATGCCGCTCCCGGACGGTCAGTTCCGTGACAGTTTCAACGTGACGCCCGCCCTGCTCGGACAGGCTTTTTCGAAGCCCCTCCGGCCTCATTTCATCGCGCATACCGGGGGCATTCAGGGCCCGTTCTCCATCCAGGTCGGGGACTGGAAATACATGGAAACAACCCCTCCGGTGCGGTCCGCCGACTCGCTGCGCAAAGAGGCCGCTTCCCCGGCGCGCACCGCGGGCGCGAGAAGTCCCGGGCTCTTCCACCTCGCCAAGGATTTATCCGAGGAACACAACCTTGCCGAAACCGAAACCGGTAAGGTTGTGGAACTCAAAAACCTGCTCCACAAGCTGCGGGAGACGGATTCCTCCCGCTGATTGGGAGAGACGTTTGGCAGCTTTCCCTCTACCGACAATTTCTCACGCCTTTGCTAGGTCTCGAGGCAAACAGGATCTGGTGCGGATTGTGCGGGAAGGAAGCAAGACGGCCCGAAACGCGTGCGTCGGACCACGCGGAACCCGCTCGATTTTCCGCATCCATTTTTTCCCGGAATCTGCCATCTTTGGCGGGTTAAGGAACATGACCGCTTCCCTCCGCTCCCCTCTGTTCTTCTGGACCGCGTCCTTTCTTGCGGGAATCGGCCTTGGCAAATTGCAACGCGCCAAGTTTCTGCCTGATAGCAAGGGCTTTACGCCCTCCGCCACGGCATACGGGGATCCAGCGCAGGAAAACGCAGAGGCCTCCGGGCCCGTGAAAGAGGATTTCAGCGAGGTGGCGGCCGGTTCAGCGTTTTCCAGGCTCTCGTTGGAGGAGCAAACCGCTAGTGTGCTGCGGCTTGCAGCAAAGGTTGGGGAGACTCCCTCCCTTCAATTTCTTTTGGTCCAACTCGCGGCCACGCTGAAACCGGACTCGCTGGCCCACATCCTCGAAGCCCTCTACGAGGGGAAATCGGAGGAAAACATTTATGCAAAATCCGTTTTTGCGGAAAGGCTTGCATCTACAGACCCGCGGCGGGTTCTGGCGCTGGGAACCGGGAAAAAAGACCCGCTTTTGATCCAGCAGGGCATGCATTCGCTCATTCAACAAAGCGCCGCGGAAGCGGTTAAAGCCTGGGCGAACCTGCCCCCGGAACTTCGGTTGGAGCCAAGCGGTCCTCTGGGCGGCCACCTCGTGATGCCGGGCGGGTCCGTTTCCGAGGTGGTTTCCGCCCTAAAGTCGGAGCCCAAACTGGTTGAGAACATTGCCGAGTCAAAGCCCGGCGGTTGGCTTCTGGTTCAGATTCTGGGGATGCTCTCTGCCAAGACCGCGACAGCGGACACGGGTCAGGCCCTCTCAGAAATGCGGACCGCTGCGGACGAAATTCTCCAAGCCAGTACCAAGCGCTCCCCCAACCTGCCGGAAATCGAGCGGATCAAACAACGCGACGCCCTCGTGACCCGCATGGTGGACCAGGCGCTAAACAGCCTCCGCGAGGACTCCTCCGCGATAAGTTCGGGCTTTTTCAACGCCCTGAAGGATTCGGAGAAAAGACGCTGGGAATACGGCACGGAAGCCGTGGCCCGTTTCAAACATGCGGGTAGCGAGACCGCTATCTCGTTTGCGGAATCTCAAAGCGAAAAAGAAAACATGAGCATGGCGGCCACCGGCGTTTGGTGGGCGCTGGCGACGGAGAACCGCGCGAGCGCCCTGCAATGGATCGAATCGCTTCCCCCGGGCGCATTCCGAGCGGGTTGTCTCAAATCGGTCATGATGGATGCGTGGACGCAGACCCAGTCCTGGGGAGATGCGCAGATTGCCATCGAGGCCGGATCGCGTCTGCTCTCGCGCAACTCGCGCCTGGATTACTATTCCGAGATGCTGGGGGAGATGCACTTCGGAAACGGGGATGGCCGTTCCCGCTCGGATTACATCGCGGCACTTCCGCTCACAGTGGAGGAACGCGCGGAACTCGAGAGACGCACCGCGCCGATCAAACCCCGTTAAGGATCGGAGAACCCACCATGCGCATCCGCCCGCTCCTGCCCTGCCTTGGCCTCGCCGTGCTCGGGTTTGTCTTGGGCAAAAACCTCCCCGTTCCCGCACCTTTCCGCGCCGGCGAGCCCCACGCGCGACCCGTTCCAACGTTCGTTGCCCGGGAGGCCGCCGCCGCTGTGCCGCCCGGTGAATCGGGGGCGGAATCCCCCAAACCCCGGCCGGCTGAAACGCTGGATGATGTTTGGAAAAACGCAAAGAGCGGGGCCGCATCTCCAGCCGATTTCCGCCTTCAGGTCATGAGCGCCCTCAACCGGCTGTCGGCGGATCAACTCGTCAGCGTGCTGCAGACCGAACTCGACGCAAAATCCTTTCTGCACACCGAACGGTTCGATTTTCGCTACGCGGCGCAGCGCCTGAGCGAATTGGCACCGGAAAAAGCCGCGGATCTTTGGGCCGCCAACGATGCGACCCGCGCGAGCGGCTTTGGAAGCCTCCTGCTTCCATGGGCGAAAAAAGATCCGGAAGCCCTCACACAATGGGTTCTTACCCAAACCTCGGAGATTCAGCAGGCGGCGCGTGGCGCCCTGGCATTGAGCGCCTCGACCGATCCCGATCGTTTTTGCAGGTTTGCCCATCTGCTCACAGACGTCCCCAAAGCCGGCACCGCAGCCGCCAGCGCAATGCACAAGTTTTTGGAAAAGAACGATCCTGCAAAGGACCCCTCAAAGGCGCTTGAATTTGCGGGCAAGCTTCCCGAGGGCATTCTGCGCAACCGGGCGCTGGCGGAACTTGCCCAATCGCCCGGAGTGGATGTGCGGGCGCACCCGGAAATTGTTCAAGCCTTGGCGGCTCTTCCCGATACCGAGACCCACCAAGCCGGCGTTTCCCTCGCTAAAAAAGCAGACTCCCTCCCGCCCGGGCCGGTGCGGGAATCCGCCCAGCGCGCCACCTTTCAAAATCTGGCCCAGTCAAACGCCGCCGAAGCCGCCAAAAAACTCGAAGGACTATCGCCCGCCTCGCCGGACTACCCAGCCGCCGTTCGGGGTTTTGTGGAGGGCGCCGTGCGCAAGGACCCGGCCGCAGCCGCCGCATGGGCGGTTTCCATCCCGGCCTCCGCCGCCCAGCACCGCATCGGAGCCTTGGACCGTGTCGCCGCTGCATACTTCAAATCAAACCCCAACGAGGCTCGCTCCTGGGTCGAAAAAGCCCCCCTCTCCGACGAAGAATACCGGCGCCTCACTGGAAGCCCCCGCCCCCGCTGAGGGACTTTACCCGCCGACTGACCGTCACCGGACCCATCCGATTCGACTGGCCCGCTTCACGGGCTAAAACCCGTGCCGCCCGCAGATCCTTATCCTCCTGCAGCGGCTACTTCCCGGGGAACCGCCGGTAGGCCTTCCCCTTTTCTTGGGTAGTACTTGCGTCTTTCCCCCTGCAAGGCGCGCAGTGCGCCCCAGTACGCAATGCGCGCGCGCGCCTGCAGTTCGCCCTCCAGCAACCCCCGGGGAACACTCCTGCGCTGAATCCACCCGCGCACCCGCCACACGCCCCATCGCAGATACGCGTCGGCAACTTTCCAGAGCGCGCCGGAAACATCCACTCCGTGCCAGTGGTAAGCAAGATACGCCTCGCTGCGCCCCATGGCAGCCGCGATCTGTTGAAAACCACCTGCCGAAAGGCGACTTACATCAAACGCGTGCTGCACCTGAACACCGAACGCCGGGTCGATGCGAAAGCCCTTTTCAATCAACTGATACGAGAAGAGCGTCTCCTCGCCCATCCCGAGCGCACCCGGTCCCAGACACGCATCAAATTCGTCCACCGCGCCGATCACGCGCCGGTGAAACGCCATGTTCGCCCCGATCATCCGTCCCGGATTTCCGGGGTTTAGCGCCTCCGAAGAAGCAAGCCACGCCCGCATACAGGGCCCCATCCACGCGCGCTCCCGCCCCGGGGCAAAGACAACCCCGCCGGCCAACACCTCGCTGCTCCCCTCCAGAATCGGAGACACCATGCGCTCAATCCAGTCCCTCGGAACCCGCACATCGTCATCCGTCCACAACAACACCTCCCCACGCGCCTCCCGCAGAGCCCGCGTCCGGGCGCAAGCCACACCCTTTTGCCGCTCCACCTCAAAGCGCGCCTTTCCCCAGGGAAACTCAAATGACTCCACAAAATCGCGGGTCCCGTCCGTGGACCCGTTGTCCACCACCAGCGTCTCCACACTCCAACCGGCAGGGACATCCGCCTGCGAAATCGACTCCAGAGTCTCGCGCAAGGACCCCACCCGATTCCGCGTACAAATTAAAATTGAAACCGTAACTTCATTCATCCGGTCAGTTCCCGTTTCCCGCCTCCTGATTTGCACGCATTTTCCCAGCGCAAGCCGAACAGATCTGCCCACGGCCTTCAAAAGGCGACCCCCCACGCACCTACGCTGGCACCTTCCGCCGCAACCACACCGGACGTCCGATTAGAAAACGCCACACGTGCACGGGAGAATCCCGCAGCGCACACCCAAGTCCCCTAAATGAAAACTGGCGCAATTGCCGGCACGCCGTCCCCCACTTTTCCCTCAACTTAAAGAGCTGCCAGGCTCGCCAGCCACGCTGGAGCATTTCGCGCTGTGTTTCGGAATTCTCAGGCGCATGAAATGTCTTGTGATGCAGCCAGCGAACCGTTTTGCGCGTCGCTTCCACGTGGTTGGATAAATTTCCCCCGTGCCGGCGGTAATGCAACAACACCGCATCCACCAGTTCGATTTTCCCTGTGCGACTCAACCGCAAACACAGGTCCCAGTCCTCGCAAAAACGCATCCGTGTATCAAAAAGCCCCGCCCTCTCGTACGCCTCACGCCGTGCCAACATCAAACCCGGCGGATGAAGCGGCCCGGTCCACACCAGGGTTTCAAAACAGGTGGGCTCGCCCAGGGGCCACTCCCGGATCCGACCCTCCCGAAAGCCCAGGCGACGGCGCCCGAATGCTGCAAAGACACCCGGTTGAATCAAGCGCCCGTTTTCATCGATCAACTCCGCGAGCGCATGCGCACCGATCGCCCCCGGACAGTCCTCCAGCCTCCGTTTCAAAATCTCCAGCGCCTGCGAAACCCACACGTCGTCCGCATCCATAAACACCACAAACGGCGTCGAGGGCAGACTCTCCATAAACCCGCGGTTGCGCGCCCGGGAGGCACCGCCGCAACTCTGCCTCAAAAAGCGGAAACGCATATCCCCATCCACCGCATCGCGGGCCACCTGCAGCGTCGCATCGGTGGATCCGTCGTCCACCACCACGCATTCCCAGGAGCGAAATGTCTGGGCCTGAATACTCCGGAGCGTTTCCCCGATGAAACGCACCGAATTCCGGCACGGTACAATGATACTGATTTGAGGCTCAGCGCGCATGGCTCTCGGAAACTGTGAACGATTGAAAATAGGCATCCTGCAGCATCTTCAGATTCCACAGATACTCCCCCCCGGGAATCTCCAGCGCAGAGCGCGGAATCGGTTCTCCCGCCGCCACCGGGGCGCCCAGGCGCACACCCTCGCTCAATCCGATCGGCAGAAAATCGCGCGCGGCCTCCACCAGATCAATCTGCCCGTACGCCATCGCCCCACCGATCCCATCAAGCACCTCCCCCGCCTGCAAATCCCGCTTGGCAACCGCCACAACCTCCGCCACCGGAGCGCCTCGCGGCGCAATGGTGGCTTCCTGGTACAAAACCGCCTCCGCCACCGAAAGGGGAGTCTCCACGTGACACAGATGGTAGGGTCGGAAAAAGAGGTAGTCCGGACCGCGCCCCATCTTTAGGTAATCGAAGTAATGTCCGATGCGCTCCCAGTCCTCGGAGCGGCCTATGACAAACACGCCACCGCCGAAGTCGCCGCCCAGGGTGTAATCGACAATCCCGGGTTTTTCCAAAATCTGCTGAAAATCCGCGACTGCGTCTTTCTGCGTTGTGCGCACTCCGTGCATCCCTCGACAGCCCGGCAGGAGTCCCGTGGCGTTGGCCACCACAGCGTTCTCGAGGTTCATCTTCGTCCCATCCGTGAATGCGCACACCATGCGCGCGCTGGTTTGCATGCGCGCGGCCCATTCCCGCGAGGTCTCCGGCGTGGCGTTCACATCCAAAAAGCCCTTGCAGTTGACCGCCGCCACCACGTCGAGTCCCACACCCTGAACCCACTCGATCAATCGCATCATCACGCCGGGTTGATCCCCGTCCGCGTAGCCGTAAACCACCCCCTGCTGTCTGGCGCGTTCCGCGAGAAAACAGCCGAGGGTCGCATCCAACTCGGCGTTCATCAGAACGACATGTTTGCCCTCGGAAATCGCGCCCAAGGCAGTTCGCGCTCCGGACGCCACGTTTCCCGAGGCCTCCACCACCACGTCCACCCCCGCGAGTCCCACAGCGGCCGCCGGGTCCGAACATACACAGGGCAAGCCCTGCTCAATCGCAACCTCCAAAAGGCGGGGATCCCCCGAAACCACAACATCCTGCTCGTCCTCGCCGAGTGCCTGCCAAAGTTCGACCGCCCGTTCCACGGTTCGGTTTACAAGGATGACTGGCTCCATGCCCGGCATCGCCTTGATCTGACGCGCAATCCCCCGCCCCATCGACCCCAGCCCAGCAACCGCCACGCGAACCACCTCGCCGCAGGATTGGCGGCGCCTCAACTCCCTAAACAGATGCATGTTTACCTCCTTTCTCCGCAGCCCCTTTTTCACCCCCGCCCCCGCCGCTCACCGGCACGCCGCCTTCCGCGCGGAGTGCCGCCGCCAGCACACGGGAGATTTCCCCGGCAAATTTGCCGACAGAAAAATTCTCCGCAGCATCCTTCACCGCAGCCTGCCGTAGATTTTCAAAACAACCCGGATCCTTCATCACTGCCTGAATCGCTTCTCGGAGCTGCCGTGTGTCCCCAACTTTCACCGTCAGACAGTTTACCCCGGATCGCGCGTACCCCTGCATGCCCCGGCTGCTGGACACGACCAGAGTTTTTCCGAGGGCAAGATTCTCCAAAAAGACCGTGTGCCCGGAACCGTAAGGCGTGTCATGCAGCGGAATCACCACCAAGGAGGCGTCATGATACAGTTCCCGGAGTTTCTGCATGGGAATGCCCTCCAAGACCTCCACGTCCGCCCCGTAGCAGCGGTGCGCCCGGATCAACGCCGCATTGTGCCGGTCGGTCACGATAACAAGCCGGACGCCAAGCGGGAGCGCTTCCAGCAGCGTGCCGTAATCCTTCCCCTCGTTGGTTCCCACCGCGAGGGTGTACTTCTGCCGCGCGCCAGTCGCCTCCGCCGGTTGCGCGCAACGGCTGCGTAGAAACTCCCCATCAACACCGAGCGGTACATAAGACTGCCTATCCCGCGGGATTCCAAAATACTTTTGCACCTCCGGTATCTGTCCCTCCACCAGGGAGACCACGGATGCCGCGTAGCGCAGGGCCCCTTTCCAAAGCAGGCGTCGCATTCCCCGGGTATTTTTGGGATGCAACAACCCGAAGTTCAGAACCACCAGGGGCATTCGCAAAAGACCGACCGCACGCAGGACAAGTGCAAACAGCGCGCTCACCTCGTGAACCGCAAACACGGCGTGCACCTCGTGACGGCGCCTCCACAGCCAAAACCCC
>JBILWF010000173.1:0-5872 GCA_044370075.1 Chthoniobacteraceae bacterium
GGGAGCGCGGCCCCGACATTCCGCGATAGCATGGGGGCAGTGCATGCTCCACGGGTGGTTTTTTTGTCAAAAGGACGTCCGACTTGGCGCAGAAGACCGTCTGCTGGGACTCAACTGCCTTCACCATTGCCGCGTCGTGCGCTTCGTGCGGTTGATGGTTTCGAGCGAAGCACCGGGATAAACCCGTAGGCACACAGGGGATTTGACAGCTCGAAAACTATCTACAGGTCAGGAGGTTGATTCTCCACCGGGCGGAGCCTGGAAGGGGGAGGCGGGGGCGGGAATCGAACCCGCGATAGAGGTTTTGCAGACCTCGGCCTTACCACTTGGCGACCCCGCCGCAAGCCACGGCGAGGAATTTACGGGCGGTGGCAGGGCACGTCAATCTTGCGTCGCGGAATCAATCCACGCTGGCCTTGGGCGCAGCGATAGTCACCGGCGGCGGTCCTGCGGGGGCGGGTCCTCCCGGGGGCGGGAGCGACGAGGGCGGCGGGGCGGGCGGTTTCGGAGGGGGCGTGAACTGCACGAGGTAGTTCGCCGGAACCGGGTAGGTGAATTTCAGCGCGTCGTTGATTTCCCAGACGACGGGAACGCCTTCCACGTCGACGATGTCCCGGGCGGCGAGGTAGGTTCCAATGGCATTTTTGTTCACCGAAAAGGAAATTACGGAGCGGGGATCCGCTTTAAGCGCATGGACGAAAAACCGGAAGATGGATCCGTTCTGGCGGGCTTGGTCCAGCGTTTCCCCGGCATCGGGGCGCGGGTGCAAGGTGAGGGTCATGTTGGGCGAGTTGGGCTGCTGAGCGACTTCGATTAGTACATCGCGGTTTGGATCCCTGGAGTTCGGCGCCCGGAAGTTAAACTTTGTGTTAAAGTAGTTGGTGATTTTTGTGGGATCAAAAATCAGTTGCTTCGGGGCCGACGGTGCCCCCTTGGGAGCGGACACGGTGGGTGCTGAAAGCAGCGACTTCCCGGTTTTGGCCAGGATCGCTGGACTTTCCTTCTTGAGCTCCTGCTCCACCATTTGAAGCACCTCGTCCTTTCGAATGAGGAAAAGCCGGTTCTCGGTCACCAGAATCCGGTGCATCTGGGCCTTTTCGGGCATTGGCTTTGGGTTGGGCAGCCGGGCCGTTATTGCGGGCCCTACCTTCGGCTTCGGAGTCGTGTCCAGAGCCACCTTGAGTTTGTCAATTTGGGCGAGCAATTCCTGAACGGTGAGTTTTCGCTGGTCCCGGTCTTTGCGCAGTTTTTCGAGCTCCTGCAGCATTTTCTGAAGGTCCTCCGGCAGCGGGGGGATCTTTTTTTCCTCCTCCTCGAGTTGTCTGACGCGGGCGACGACTTTTTCAAGGTCTTGCTTGATCTGCTCAATTTCCGCCTCCACCTCCACTGGATCGCGCTTGTCGTCAAACTGCGCTACCTCGCCCTTGAGCGTCTGGTGTTCCTCCTCCGAGACCATCGGCAGATCGGAAAGTACCTTTTGGACGGTGCGCGCCAGTCCGATTCCAATCATGACGAGTACAATAATGAGCACGCCGACGACATTGGTCATCGTGTCCATCAACGCCACAAACGGGAGTTCCTCTTCGTGCGCTTTTTGTTTGCGAGCCATGGGAGGGGGCGGGGGGAGCTACGGGGTCTTTTTCAATTGGGGAGGCATCGGGATGTTCCCCAAAAGGTTGCCGAAGTGTTTCATGTCCAGTTCGCCGTAGCCCGGAACGGGCATTCGGCCCACCTGTTCCACTCCGAAGTTGTGCTGCGACTGGGCCCAGCCCGCCCCGTAGTTGTAGGAGCGAAGCCCGTCGTTGCGCATGACAAATACCAGCTTGCTGTTTGGCACTTTTTTCACCGCGACCAGAAACTGGTTGAAGGCCTCGTCCTTCACAATGGTCTCCGGAACCGCGCCTACCACGGATCGCTCGTTTGGGTTCCAGTAAAACGTGAGTTTGTCCGCCGCCGCCTCCACGAAAAACACGGTTCCCGGGGCGCCGCCGCCCGATCCGGTAGGGATGATTTGAACTGTCGGATCGTTGTTTTGGGGTTGTTTGAGCTTGGCCACCTCGGCGGAGAGTTCCTCCATCTTTTTGCGCAAGTCCGGCTCCTGCACCGTCAACCCGCGCAATTCCACTGCGAGGCTTTCGAGTTCCACTTTGAGTTCGGCGGCGGAGGCCTGCTTTTTTTGAATGTCCTCTTTTTTCCGGGCGAGTTCCTGCTGCATTTTCTCGGCCAGCTGTTTTTTGGTCTCTGCGTTGCCTTGGGCTTCCTTAAGTTTCTGAAGTTTTTCGTCGAGGTTGGCGTACTTGATTTTGTTGGCGGCCTGCTGCCTAAGCAGTTTGAGATGATTTTCGGCCCGCTGGATTTCCTCCTGGGTGCGTCCGGTCACGCGCTGAGTCTGTGCCACCACCAGCACCACGATGATGAGCACGAGAATCCCGATCAAGGAACACAGGATGTCCAGGAACGGGATCAACATGATCTCCTCGCTGCGATGTTTCCGGCGCTTGACCATGGGGCGTTAGGAGGGAGAGGGGCGGGTAAAAACGAGTGGCGTAAACGGGCGGTGGTGAACTCGGGCGCCGCTCTTAGCCGCGGCCAAACCATCCTTTTTTCGGCGCCTGCTGGATGACCACCTGCTTGCTGCCGAGTTGTTCGAGCACGGTGTTAAGGTGGCGGATTCCGGTTTCGAGTCCTGCGAGGGTTTGCTGCGTGGTTTGCACCGACTTCTGCAGGGACGTCTCCAGTCCGGAGGTGAGGGCGTTGATGCGTTCGGCGAACTGCTGGTTGGCCTGCGCCTGGGACTGCTGGGTGAACTGCTGCTGCTGGGCCGCGGCGCTCTCCAGACGCGAGACCTGTTCGGCAAAGCTCGACACCGCCCGCTGGGTGGCCTGCAGGGAGGCGCCAAGCGCACTCTCCATGCCGGAGAAAATACCGCGCAGCTTGTCGGATATGGAGTTCTCGGTGTTGGCCGCGAGGGCGTTGATCTGCGTACCGAACTGTTTGAGGACATCCCCCTGCGCGGTGCGAACCGCCTGCTGGTAGCCTTTGGTGTTGGACTCGAGCGAGGTGAGATGTTCGCCGAAGGCGCTGACCGCTTTTTGCGTGGATTGGGCGGCGTTGCCGAGGGTGGATTCCATCCCGCTGAGCACGGCTTTGAGTCGCTCCGCGATGGAGGATTCGAGGCCCGTGGCCACCGTCTGCACGGTCTGTCCGATGCGCTTGAGCGATTCCTCTTGTGCGGAAACCAAAGTCTGTTGCTGGGCCTGTGCGCTCGCATCCAGCTTGGAAACAAAACCGGCGAAGCTTCCCACCGCCTTATGCGTTGATTCCACTGAGGCGTTGAGGGTGGATTCCACTCCCGAGAACACATTCTTGAGCCGCTCGGCGATGGAGGATTCGAGGCCCGCGGCCACCGTCTGTACCGCCTGCCCGATGCGCTTGAGCGATTCCTCCTGAGCGGACATCAAGCTCTGCTGCTGGGCCTGCGCGCTCGCATCCAGCTTCGAAACAAAGCCCGCGAAGCTTCCCACCGCCTTTTGCGTGGCTTCCACCGAAGCGTTCAGGTTGGACTCGACTCCCGAGAACACATTCTTGAGTTTGTCGGACACCGCCGTCTCAAGGTTGGACGAAATGCGGGAGAGTTTTTCCGAGAAGGATTGTACGGTGTCCTCCTGAGACTTCTGCAGCGTACCCTGGTACTCCTTGGAGCGGTTTTCCAACGCGGTGACGTGTTCGCCGAAGCTGGCCACGGCGCGCTGGGTGGCCTGTGAGGCGGAGGAGAGTGCGGAGTCGATGCCCGCGGAGAGCCCGCCGATTTTCTGTGAAAACTCGCTCAGCACCGTGTTTTGCTCGCGCACCATCGCGGCGGACGCCTCCTTGGAGGACGTGGTGAGTTGGGTGAGATTTTCGGAAAAGGCGCCCATGGCTTTTTCGTGCTGGTCGCGGAGCATGGTCATGTGCTCCTGAGCATGGGCGTCGATGGCTGCGAGGCGCTCGCTCATGTGCTGGATGACGGCCTGCTGGTATTGCTCGTTGCGGCTTTCCAGATTGTTGGCGTAGTCAAGCATCCGGCCCGAGAGCGTGTTCAGATCGGTAAGAAAATCCTTCTGGGAAGCGGTGATGGTTTGAACGATGATTTCCGCAACGGCCCGCAGGTCGTTCACCGCGGGCAGATCCGAGGTTTCATCCTTGGTTTTTTCCGCGGCGGCGCCGTCATCCAAGCGGGGGAGAAGCACTTCGTTGCAGAAGGCGTCGATGTCATTGAGAGCCTCCTCCTCGTGCTTGGCCAGCGAGTTGAGCGGAAAGTTGAGCAGCACGGCGAACACCAGACCGAGCAGGGTTGCGTCGAAGGCCGTGCCCAAACCGCTGGTCACGTTGTTGATGGAGCCGACGATCTTGCTGACGTCCTCCACATTGGAGAAGCTCATGCCGCTGATGGCGTGCGAGAGACCCACCACCGTGCCGATGAACCCCAGCAGCGGAATCGCCCACAAAAAGGCGCGCACCAGAATGTAGCTGCCCATGATGCGCGAGCCGTCGATGGCCGACTGGCTCGACATCAGTGTGCTGACGTCGGCCACGTTTTGGCGCACCTCGAAAAACTCGAGGGCCTTGCGGATGCGGTTGACCATCAAGCTGTCGCGGAGCACTTCAGGCAGGCTGTAGACATGGTCTATAAAGACCCCCACGTTGCGGGCGTCGATGGTGGATCCCAGGTCCATTGGGAGCACGTCCAGTAGCATCGCCTGCCGCTGGTGCTTCAGCTTGAGAAATTTCAGGTAGCAGATCGCCGCGCCCCAGAAGAAAAAGAGCGTGTTGATAAAGCTAACGGTGAAGTGTTTATAGAAGAGGTTGGCCAGCGTCTGCCCTGTCGTGTACTGCGAAACTGGCGTGCCCTCCGGCGCTTGGAAAAAATAGATAATCGCGAACCAGATTACTGTGATCCCCATGCCGATAGCCACGCTCTTGAGCGCATTCGGATTTGTCGGGTCCTCCTCCTTCCAGACGTTGCGCACGGGCCGCTGCGGCGATCCATCGGCCGAATCCCACCCCGGTCCGCCCTCCGCGGTAGGGGCGGGTGCCATGAAGGCCGGTACGGGGAATTTGGTGTTGCAGCCGGGGCAGTTGACCATGCGCCCCGCCATTTGGGGCTCGGCCATGAGCTGCATGGAACAGGAGGGGCAGTTAAAGTGCATACAGGGGGTGAACGGGTGTGGGGTTTTCGAATCCGGATCGGACAGCGTCCGTACAGTCCCGGCAGGCCGGCACCTCACGCGAGCGAGTCGTTAAGGAAATGTCCGTGCTTGGTACGGATGGCAACCGCCCGCGCGCGAACCTAAAGCACCGAGGCGCTTTAATAAAAACTAACGGCTCCCGAATCCCCCTGCAAGGTGCAAGAGATTGCGTTTGCCGCGGAAAGTCCCGCGAAGCCCGCCCCGCAGAGCGCGGCCGGGGCGCATGCCTCGGAAACTCAGGGGCGTTTTGCCGGCGGAGCAAACTCCACCCAGTCCAGATTCAGGAGGTTGGTCTTTCCCGGATTAAGGAACACGGCCACCACCGTGGCGCGTTTTCCGTCCGCGGCGGGCTGGAGAAGGGGAGCTTTGACGTCCGCCCACTTGTCCCAGGCTCCCGTGGGGGTGACTTCGCATTCGGCTATCAGCGCGCCTTCGGGCGAACTCTCGTGGAACTCGATTTTTCCGCCAGGTCCCGCGCTCGAGACGCGGCACTTGATGCTTCCGACCTGATCCAGGGGGATGTTTTTGAACTGCGCAGAATTGCCGTGGGCTATGGAACCGAGGCATTTCTTTCCGGAAGCCCCGTTGCCGCCCACGGATTTGCATCCGACGGCGGCCTCGGCCCCCTCGGCTTCAAAACGGCG
>JBILWF010000081.1:0-7635 GCA_044370075.1 Chthoniobacteraceae bacterium
GAAAGGCTAGGAAAGCCCCCCGCCCCGGTCAACGGCCAAGCATCCCCACCGTCTGACACCCCGCCGGGAGCCATCAACTGCCGGAGGGCGCGCGGTATCCCTCAGGGTCGAACTCCACACCTCCATACCCCACCGCTCTGAGCCCGGCCTCGATCCGTTCCCTGCGGGAGTCGATCCACTGCATCTCTTCGGGAGCAACCTGGACGCGGGCTGAAAACTCGTTCCCTGCAGATTTCTCGAGATGCCGCACGCGAAACACCCGGAAGCCGAGGCTGCGCACCCACTCCTCGCCAGCCTCCACCATCGCCAAGGCATGCTGCGTTACGGGGGTTCCGTGGGGTATCCGGGAGGAAAGGCAGGGTTGCGCCGGGGCGTCGGCCGTAGGAAGCCCAAGTGCGCGGGATGCCTCGCGGATTTCGGTTTTGGTTAGTTCCGCATCCCGTAAAGGGGCCAGAATGGAGAACTCCTCCGCGGCCTGCCGCCCGGGCCGGACCTGCCGCATGTCATCGGCGTTCTCGCCGTAGGCAAGTCCGCGAAAATCGCGCGCCTTCGCCATGCGCTCCATCTGGGAAAACAACTCCGCCTTGCAGAAATAACAGCGGTTAAATGGGTTCTTTGCGTAGTCTGGATTGGACAGTTCCGTGGTGGGGACGACCTCCACGGCCACGTCCCAGTCGTTTGCCAGCTGCAAGGCAGCGGCGAGAGCTTTTCGGGGAAGGCTCGCGCTGTCCGCAATGGCCCCCAGGACAAATGCACGGCCCAGCACCCGTCGCGCCTCAACCAACAAAAAAGCGCTATCCACTCCCCCGGAATAGGCAACAAGCAGGGGCGAATGACTGCGGATTTGCCCGTGCAGTCTTTCCAGCTTTGCGGAGAGGGAAGTCATGAATGCTCCGATCCACTTACTGCGGCGGTGCGAAAGCCGTCAAGAGTACGGGATCTGCGAACCGCGAATCCCCTCAGACGAACAGCTCCAAAACCCGCAGCGCGGGCACCGATAAGAGGACGCCAGATCCAGCGCGAATGCCTTTGCAGCAGTCGCGGGTTTATCTACTGTGCGCCCAGCGGGGTTTGCCCGCTGCAGAAGTTCACGCTCCTTCGGGGGCTGGTCCTGTGAAAACAAAATCGCCCTTCCCCTCACCCCTTTTATGAACACAACCCTCTCCCGCCGCACGTGGCTGGGAACCGCGCTCCTCGCCCTCGGATTGACCACGCAAACCCTCTCGGCCGCGGAGGACAGCCGCGTCTACGAACTGCGAACCTACGTCACTAACGACGGAAAGCTCACTGATTTGCTCAGACGCTTTCGCGAACACACCTGCACACTGTTTGAAAAACATGGCATGCAAAACATCGGGTACTGGGTTCCCATCACTCGGGAGGACGGAGCCGAGAACACCCTGATTTATCTTATCGCCCATCGCAGCCGTGACGCGGCCAGAGAATCGTGGAAGGCGTTCGTCCAAGACCCCGATTGGAAAGCGGCTGCCAAGGCAAGCGAGGCCAACGGAAAAATTCTGGCCCGCAAGCCGGACTCGGTTTTTCTGAAAACAACCGACTTTTCCTGTCCGGTGAAAGTGGGTGCTGGCAGCAGCCCCCGCGTTTTTGAACTGAGGACCTACCACACGCCTGAGGGGAAGCTGGGCGCGCTGCAAAAACGCTTTCGCGAACACACGTGCGGACTGTTTGAAAAACACGGCATGACAAACATCGGATACTGGACACCAACCGATGCCGAGGCAGGAGCGGCCAACACGCTGATTTACCTCTTGAGTCATCCAACCCGGGAGGCCGGGCTCAAATCCTTTGAATCCTTCCGCGCGGATCCCCAGTGGGTGGCGGCCAAGGAGGCGAGTGAAAAAGAGGGATCGCTCACAGTGCAACCCGGGGGCGTGCAATCGATCTACCTTCGGGCAACAGATTTCTCCCCCATACAATAAGCTGCATTTCCCCGAAGGAGCAGTGGGGCATACGCGCTTCCTCAAGCAGGGCGAGCGGCATGGCGCCGTTTCGCGCGGGGGCCTTCATGGTCCTCGCCCCGCACCTCCGCGATTTTTTTACGAACCGTGTCAATAATCCCTGAATCAATTTCCACGGTCTCCACCCGCAACACGGCGGAGGAAATGGGACGACTGGAGGAAGCTGCACGCCAAAAACAGCGGCTCCGTGATTCACACTTGCGCAGCCTGCTCAAGGCGGTGAGTTGGCGGGTAATTGGCACCTTCGACACGATTGTAATTTCCTACCTGTGGACCGGCCACGGAAAACAGGCTCTTGCAATCGGTGGCTCCGAGGTGCTCACAAAAGTCGGGCTCTACTATGTTCACGAACGTGTTTGGGCACGGATTCCGTTGGGAACAGTCCGCAAGATTAGTCCGTTTGCCAAGGAGCCTCCACAGGAGGACCATGTGCCGCTGCGAGACTCGAATCTGCGCAGTCTGCTCAAGGCAATCAGTTGGCGCGCGCTGGGCACACTCGACACCATACTCGTCTCCTACTTCTGGACCGGAAACGCCGGGAAGGCATTGGTCATTGGCGGGACCGATGTGGCAACGAAACTGGCGCTTTACTACCTGCATGAGCGGGCATGGGCCAAGGTGCCGCTCGGAACGGTACGGCGCTTGTTGAGGCCGGAGTAGGGGCCTCACTCGCTCCCCTCCGAAACGGTCCGCCCTGCCGTGTGCCCCCCCTGAAAGCTGCCCTCGCCAGCTCCCATACCCCGGCTTTAAGCTGCCCAGCACCATTTATGTCCACCATTTGGAACCTCGCCCATCCCTGGCTTCGTGATCTGGTTGCGTATGAGCCAGGAAAGCCCATCGAAGACGTTGCACGCGAACTGGGTCTGCATCCCTCTCAAATCATCAAGCTGGCTTCGAATGAGAATCCCCTTGGGCCCTCGCCCAAGGCACTCGAGGCCATGCACGCTATGCTCGAGCGCAGCCACTTTTATCCGGATGGCGGCGGCTATTATTTGCGAGAGGCCATTGCGGAAAAATGCGCTCTGACGCGGCAGAATGTCATTCTCGGCTGCGGTTCTAACGAGGTCATTGAATTCATCGGCCATGCCTTTTTAAAACCCGGGGATGAGATCGTTACCGCGCGGCATGCGTTCGTGGTCTACAAACTCATGGCCACCCTCTTCGGCGCGCAGACACGCGAAGTGCCCGATCCCGATTTCCAGCACGATCTCGATGCCATGGCAGACGCCATTGGACCGCGCACCAAAGAGGTATTTGTCGCCAACCCAAACAACCCGACTGGCACGCTGCTTTCTCAGGAGCAAATAGACCGCTTCATGCAAAAGGTTCCCGAGCACGTGATCGTGGTGTTCGATGAAGCCTACTACGAATTTTTGGACAATCCGCCCGACACCCTCCGGTATGTACGCGAGGGCCGCAACGTGGTGGTTTTGCGCACCTTCTCCAAAATTCAAGGCCTTGCCAACCTGCGCATCGGCTACGGGTTGGCCAAGCCGGAACTCATCGAGGCGCTCCAAAAGACGCGTCAGCCATTCAACGCCAATGGAATTGCGCAGGCGGGCGCACTCGCGGGACTCCTCGACGACGAGCATCAGTTAAAAACACGGCAGATCACTCACGAGGGACGGACGCTCCTTCAGGGCGCCTTCACCCGCATGGGACTGCCCTTCGTACCAAGCCATGCAAACTTCGTGCTGGTAAGGGTGGGTGACGGAAAGAGCGTGTTCCAAACACTTCTAAAGCAGGGAATTATAATTCGAGACATGAACGCATACGGTCTGCCCGAATGGATCCGAGTGTCCATCGGAACCGCAGAACAAAACCGCCGCTTTCTGGAAGCACTCCCCGGCGCACTGCCCGTGCCCGCCCCAACGAACGATTAATTGGCCCCCCAAACCGCCCCGCCGTGGACACCGTTGTTGCCATTGCCACACCGCCGGGACCCGGAGCCCTTGGGCTGATTCGCCTCAGTGGCCCCGATGCCGTGGCCATCGCCTCCCGTGTATTCCGCGGCTCACGCCCTCTGGCTCAAACGGCGCCCCGCACCGCCACTCTCGGGCGCTTGACCGACCGGGAGGGGAACCCTGTGGACTCGGTTTTGGTGACGCTTTTTCATGCGCCCCGTAGTTTTACGGGCGAAGACGTGGTGGAATTTTCGTGCCACGGCGGGGTGTTGCTGATGCGGCGCGCGCTCGAAGTGCTCCTGGAGGCTGGCGCGCACCCAGCCGGACCGGGAGAATTCAGCCGCCGCGCGTTCTTGAATGGGAAACTCGATCTCACGCAGGCGGAGGCGATCATGGATCTCATCGGAGCACAAAGCGACCGCGCGCTCCGGGCTGCACACGAACAACTCGAAGGACGCCTGGGCACCGAGACAACCCGAATTCGAGACGACCTGCTGGCGCTTCTGGCGCACATAGAGGCCTACATTGATTTTCCCGAGGAAGACATCACCCCGGATACCGGCGCTCTTCTTCGCTCGCGGCTGGATGCCGTGCTCGCGCGAATGGAGTGTCTGCTGGGCGGAGCGCGCCAGGGAAGGCTCCTGCGCGAGGGAGTGCGGACGGTGCTCTCCGGACCGCCCAACGCAGGAAAGAGCAGCCTGCTCAACCGGTTGCTCGGATTTGAACGCGCTATTGTGAGCGCGATTCCGGGCACAACACGCGACATCGTGGAGGAAAGCATACTTCTGCGCGGATGGTCGCTGCGTTTAATCGACACGGCGGGGCTGCGCGAGACGGACGACCCGCTGGAAAAGGAGGGCGTGCTCCGCGCACGCGCCCAGCGCCGGCAGGCCGACCTGCTTTTGCATGTCGAGGATGCCTCTGCGCCGCCCGCGGACCAGTTCCCCGAGCCTTACCCGGACTGCCTTGTGCTGCGGGTTCTGAACAAAACTGATTTGGGCGAACACCCGCTGCGCAGTAGACAGGAAGGCGTGCGCATTTCCTGCGCAAATGGATCCGGAATGGAGGCCCTTCAAAACGCCATCGACGCGCTTTTAGAAACAAGTGCCGCTGAATATACAGCGGATTCTTACTCGAGCTTTGTAGCCATCAACGCGCGGCATCAGGCGTGCCTCCGCCGCGCCGGAGAACAGGTGCGAGCGGCGCAAAATGGCATGGAGGCGGGACTTTCGCCCGAGTTTATTGCGGAAGAACTTCGTGGCGCACTCGCCGCCGTGGGCGATATCGTGGGACGGGTTGACACCGAAGATTTGCTCGGCGAAATCTTCAGCACGTTTTGCATCGGAAAATAATCATGGCTCACCGCGGAATTCGCGCGCGCCGGCATTTTCGCCTGCATGGGTTAAGTACGCCCCGCACACCCGAGGGCCTTTTTCCCAACTCCTCGCCCGGTGTGCTGTTAAGAAACGCCCCGGAGCGGCAATCTCCCAACATCCGCTGCATTGGTGTTGAGACAACCGGCTGCGTTGATTCGGTTCACGTGGAATTAAAAGACGCCGTCACCGTCCACACAGATTGCCCGAAAGGCGGCATGCTGCGCCTGAACATTTTACATAACAGCACCCCGGCCAGATCGTCATCAAGGGACACCTGCCGTCTGCACGCCGGACTCAAACGGGATCCGGCTCCGCCAGCGAAAGAAAGGCCAAAAGCCACCGTAACCGAGGGCACTACGATTTCCATCCGTGCGCCCGGGCTGCCCTTCACGCATCGGGGGCTCGCGAAGAACACTCGATGAAATCAATGCCCCCCAAGGTCGTGGTCGTCGGCTCGCTAAACGTGGATTACATGTTCCGCGTTCCGCGAATTCCCCAAAAGGGAGAGACACTCATGGCCCGTGGCGTTGACGTACAGTTCGGGGGCAAAGGGGCCAACCAAGCGGTGGCAGCCGCCCGGGCAGGGTGCGCGGTCTGGCTAATTGGATGCGCGGGTGACGACGATGCGGGAAAACGGTACCGGAGCCACCTCGAGGACGAAGGCATCCACTTAAACGGTCTCTTCACCGCGGCCACGACCACGGGGAGCGCATTTATTGCAGTGGACGATCGAGGCGATAATACAATCCTCGTTTACCCCGGAGCAAACGCACGCCTTGGCATCGAGCATATTCTCGAATGCGAGTCTTTGATACGCGAAGCGGACGTCCTGTTGATTCAACTCGAGTGTCCGCTGCCCGTGGTTGCCTGTGCGGCAATTCGTGCGAAGGCCGCCGGCGCGCGGGTCATCGCAAACCTTTCCCCTTTTGATCCAGCGGCCATCGCGGCTCTGCAAGGCGCCGACGCATGGATTGTGAACGAAACCGAATTTGAACTGCTCACCGGTGGGCTGTGCGTGGAGAAAGAGCCCGAATGGAGCGGTGTGCTCAAACGCCTTGGCTGTAACCGGCTCGTCATTACGCGCGGTGCAGATCCCGCGCTGCTCGTCGAAGGAGGCAGTGTGATCTCACTCCCCCCACCGCAGGTCACGCCAGTCGACACGGTCGGCGCGGGGGACGCATTTGCCGGGGCGTTCACGGCGGCTCTTGGCGAGGGAAAACCGCCGGCGGAGTGCGTCCGCTTTGCGAACGCAGCCGGCTCGCTCGCCACATTGGAGCGGGGTGCACAAAACTCCATCCCCCGTCGGGAGCACATTGAAAAACTGCTTGAGAAACACCGTACCGGCCCCCATCCACGATGAACCAAAACAAAACGGCTCCTTTTCCTTTTAAAATATGCGCGGCGCAGGGAGGGGCCTTACCCGGAGTCATTTCCCCGAATGCATCCGAGTCTTGCGCCTTGCTTGGAGAGTTTACTGAACCCCGCCCTCATCGAACGCCCCCCGGAACAGTCCACCGAGAAAGAATCCGAGCTGGGTTGTCCGCCGATTGGAATGACCGCAACCGTAACGCCTACACTGCCTGAACCAAAGCAGCAAAAGGATAGCTTCACCCATCCGGGAGACAGGTTTTTCCGCACAAGAGTGGCGTTTACCGAAGATCATTTCGGTTTGTTGGTTTCGCCCGGATTCAACCGGGTGGCCTCATCTTAAACAGCGCGCATCCTTTGAGCGTTACCAGGGCAGCCCCACACGGGCGTCACTTAGGCAACTTTTTCGCAACTAAAACGGCTGGGCGGTTTTTTTCTCACGAATGAACACTCCCCCACTCTCTCGCATACTCTCGCAAACGGCCGCTTTTGTTGCCGTGCCTTTCCTCGCCTGCGCAGCGGCAGAAGACGCGCCGGCAACGCTGATGGCACGTCCCGTTAAAATCTTGTTTGAGGATCCGCTCACCGAGGCCGGGGTGGCAAAACAGGAAATAAAATGGCGTCTGGCCAAAGGAAAATGGTCACGATCTGCCGAGGGCGTCAAAGTCTCGGAACTTCCCGAGGACAAGCATGGGGCCGTTGGACGCGTCCCGGTGAAGCTCCGCGACTTCATCTTTGCGGTGGACGTAAAATTTGAAGGGGCGAAATCAGCAACACTAAGCATTAACGACGAAAAGGAGCATGTGGCTCGCGTCGGGTTGAGTCCGGTCGGCTTTTTTGTACGCAAGGACGACCATGACCATGACGGCCCAGACCGACCGATTACGTTCTTCAATAGTCAGGAAGCCATTGAATCCGGCGTCTGGCATACGGTCGTTTTGGAAATGGTTGGAGACACCCTTGTGGGCACGCTTGATGGGAAGAAGACCGGATGGGGCGCCAATGAGC
>JBILWF010000082.1:0-7537 GCA_044370075.1 Chthoniobacteraceae bacterium
GTGCCCCTTGGGTCGTGACAGCGTCGCAAGCAGCAGGGCAGCCAGAGGTGCGGGTGTGTGTTTGGTGAAAATGTTCTTTGGAATGTGTCCTGTTCACCGTGTCCTGAAGCCTTCGCTTTCGATCACAGCGAGCAACAGGTCGCGGAAGCCGCCTTTTTCCTGCAGCACCCGATTTGCGGCGAGATGGAGCGACTTGCGCTCGGCGTAGTCCGGGACTCGCCCGGCGCCGTAGAGGAAAAGCTTCTCAGCGAGACAGCCGGCAAACTGGTCGATGTGCGCGACAACATAGTTCTTCAGGTCGAGCACATCCTTGAGCGGCGTGCCGTCAGGCATCGTCGCAGCGGCGTCCACGGGCGGCCCGGGCTTGATAACGGCAGTACCTTTTGGGCCGGCCGTGTGAATGGGGTAAACATCGCGCCATTGGCCGATGGCATCGTAGTTCTCCAACACGAAGCCGATGGGATCGAGTTTTCTGTGGCACCCGGCGCACTTCTCTTCAGTGGTGTGCGCCTTCATTAGGTCGCGGATCGTCTTTGCGCCGCGCGTGTCAGGCGTGATGGCCGGCACCGCGGCCGGGGGGGGTGGCGGTGCATCACCGAGGATGTTTTCAAGCACCCATTTGCCACGCACGACGGGCTGGGTGTCCACGCCATTCGCGGTGGCCATCATCACTCCCGCCATGCCCAGAAGGCCGCCACGAAGGCCGTCGCGAGGAAGGCTCACGCGCATCATTGTGCTCAGGTTCCTCCTCGTCGGCACGGGAACATCGGGAAGCTTGTAGATCTGATGGCCGAGCGGCGGGTTCACATAGGTGAAGTCCGGTTTGATGAAGTCGGTGAGGGGGCGGTTATCGCGCAGCATTTCTGCCACGAAAAGACCCGCCTCCTGCGCCATGCCGATAGAGTGACTCGTCGAGAAGAAACGAGAGAGCGACGGATCAGGCATGATTCCCGGCAGCACGCGTGTGCCAAGCCACTGGCGGGTGAAGCTGTCGATGAATCCGGCCGCATCCGCGCTCCCAAGCAAGCGCGCGGCGTGGAATCGAAGTGTGTCTGGCCGGGCGAGACTGCCGTCAGCAGCAGCGGTGCGCAGCGGCTCATCAGGCGGTCCTTGCGTGAGCATGTAGGACAGGCGCGCAGCGAGTTCATAGCTGTCGAAGCTGCGGTCGGCGGTCTCGCGGTAAAGAAAATGCGGGGAGATCAAGACGGTGCGCAATGCCAGATGAAGCGCGTCATCGAGAGAACCGCCGCTCGCGCGGGTGGCGGCTGCCTGGGCGAGCAAACGCCTTGTATCCTCGGGCGCTGCGTCACGGCGGTAGGCCACTTGCAGCATCCGCGTGACGCAGACTTGCAGCCACTCGGAGTCCTCCATCTTCGCAGGACGCTTGCCGAAGAGTTTGACTTGCAGCCGGAGGGCGAGTTGGTCGCGATCATCATCGGCCGGCGCAAAAGGGCCATCGATTTCCAGTGCGTGAATGTCGATACCCGGGCCTTCGCTGTAGCACTGGCGAATCCACGACTCGACATACCAGTGCAGCTTAAAATTCCCGTTCCCGTCGGACGCCATGATCGCTTCGACGAGGCGTTCGATGTTCTCCTTGGTGGCCTTGCTGGTGTCGAGGTCGCTGCGGGCCATGGCTTCTTCCATTCCCTTGATGACGATGACCTTTTTCGTTTCGAACGAGACGCCGGGAGGGAAGCGCAGCGTCAGCTCCTTCCCGCCATCGGCAGCGGCGACTTCGTCGTGCAGGGTGAGCAAGGCCGCGCACAGGCGGGGGTGCCGTGCGAGTCTTGCGCGCAATTCGTCGGGCAACTGCGGCGTGGGGAAGTTTGCATTGATGCCCTTGTTCGGGGAATCCACAAACATCAGAGTGACACTGCGGCCGTCGTAAATCGGCGCTTCGATCGTGAACTCTTGCGCTGTTTCCTTGGTGATCGCACAACTCGTGAGCTTGCGCAGATTCGGGTAGGTGCCGGAGACAATGTCGAGCGTCATCGGCTGACCCGCATCAGGTCTGAAGCCGGATACGGTGACTTTAACGCGGTAAATGCCAGAGCCCTTTGCTTCAAAATTTGCTGCCGTGGTTGAGTCATGATAGCCAGCCAGAGCGAGCCGCATCCGGCCATCAACGAGCAAATTCTTTGGTCCATAGGCATCTCCGCCGGACATGTCCCGCGGAGTGACAGACACGCGATGACTCGGTGGCAGGGGCGGCTTCGGTGGGGGAAAAAACTGATCTGCAACGAGCGCGGCGCTTTCCGCATACGCCTCCAGCAGCGGCGGCGAAAGCACCAGCGCCTCGGCCACATTGTCGAAGCCGTGCGACAGCGCGTCCTCGGGGAATCCGGGTGGCAGCGCGAACTGGATGCCTAGCGATTTGCGAATCGTGCCGGCATATTCCGCGCGGCTCAGGCGGCGAAAGGTGGTGCGATGAGGCGGCACCCGCCGGAGCAGGCTGTCATCCAACCAAGCGAGCAGCGCCTGGCTGTCGGCCCGGGGTGGGCGCGGGTTTTTCTTCGGCGGCATTTCCCCTTTGCTGAGAGCTTTATGAACCCGCTCCATGAGCCGCGCGAAGTCCGGTTGGGTCCAGTCGGCGGTGGGAATGTCCAGATTGATGTCGCCCTTGGCGGACGAGCTGTCGTGGCAGTCGAGGCAGTAATTGCTGAAGAAAGTAAGCGCGGTCTCCGGCAGCGGTTCGGCTGCCGCAGCGTGCTGCACAAATGCCAATGCCAATACGGGCAGCGCGATAAAGGTGAGCGGACCAAACATGGCGGGAAGCAATTTGAATGCCTAAACGAGGACATCATCCAATCCACGATTCGCCTGAGCGAAGCCCTCGCACTTGATGCCTAACTGCCTTTGAAGCGTGATGAACAAATCCCCGAGCAGCAGATCCTTTTCCGCCGAGTCGGTGCGCTGGAAGTTGAGGTGACGCCCATGCTTGAAGCCGCCGCCCGCGAGGACGATGGGGAGATCCTGATTTGAGTGCCGGCTCGCATCGCCCATTCCTGTGCCCCACATGACAATGGTGCTATCCAGCAGCGGACGGCCCCCGGCATCGGTCTTCGCCTTGAGCTGCGCGAGGAATTTCGCGAAGGACTTCATATGCTCGGCGTCGATCTTCGTGAGTTCCGCGATCTTTTCGGGATCATTGCCATGATGCGACAGCGCGTGGTAGCCGAAACGCAGCATCTCCCCGCCAATGGTAAAGACCTCGCCACCACCGCGCAGACTCATCGAGAGCACGCGGGATGAGTCTGTCTGCAAAGCCAGGGCGATGAGGTCATACATCACGGACTCACACTCGATGAGCAGATTCGAGGCGAGCGGATCGGCGTCGGGCAGTTTGTAGTCCACCTTCGGCACGGGATCATTGGCGTGGCTGAGCTGCTTGCCGATCCGGTTTTCGACCTCGCGCAGCGACGTGAAATACTCCTCCAGCTTGTCCTTGTCGGCACCCGAAACGCTGCGCTGGAGCGACCTTGCATCCTCCAGCACGTAATCCAGGGCACTGCGTCCGGTCCTGAGCAGATGCTCGGTGCGCCTGCGGTCCGAATCCGAGGCAAACATCTTCTTGTAAAACAAACTGGGCCGGTCGATCGCGGGCAACGCCACGCCTCCCTCGGTGAAGCACATCTGGGGACCGCCACCCGCGGAGAGCACGAAGGAGGAGAAACGCGTGGCATCCCCGATCTTCGCGGCCACCTGCTGGTCGAGTGATACCGAGCCGACCAGCTTCGGCCCGAGCAGATAGTTTCGCCAGCCGGCATGAGCACCGCCGGCGCGATGATCGAGGCCGGAAAAAAGGGTAAAATCACCGCGCATGGCCTCCAGCGGCTGCAACGTGGGGGTCATCGCGTAATCAGTCCCCACCTCTTTTGGATACAGGGCCGGCGTGTGCATGCCGAGTTCGGCGCCGACGCAGACAAGCCGCCTTGCCTTGAATGCGTTGCCCGCCTCCGATGCAGAGATACGCGTTTGCGATGACTCGAGCATGGGCAGCGCGACGAATGCGCCCGCCGCGCGAAGGAAGTGGCGGCGATGAATAGCTTTTGGTGGGTTCATGCGGGAATCGAAAAGGAGGTGATTTGGACTCAATTACTGATGGCAGGGATTTGCTCCTCGCCCCTCTGCTCCGTTCCGCCGCAATCCCCGTGAAAAAACAGGAGTCTGGCACTTGGATTGGGAGACGAACAGTTTGGCAGAAAGCGCCACCCGCGGCTCGGGCAGCGGGGTGATGAGCGAGAAGATTGCTGTTTTCACAGGAAGGGGTTTCAGAACCGTTTGAAGAAAGTCGCGGCCTTCACGGGAGCGGCGCACGGCGAGCCAGCGTCAGGCGCACATCGTCGATGTAGTGGCCGTCAAAGGTTCCGCGGCGTTGGGCCTTGTTGGAATGTTCCAAGCCGATGCGAACGAGAATGAAACCGGTGTTCGCAGGCAGCCGAAGCTCAGTACCGAGGCTCTGCCAAGTCGTGGGGTCACGATCCACTCTCAGTCGACTGTTTCGAGCCATTGCAAGGCAGTCGGTGAGCAACGGATCACTCATCTGCGTGGCACCACTCAAAGCCATCTCGGCATCCATCGCGTGCAGCGAAACCGAGCACCCAAAAGCTTCCTCCGCCGAAAACGCAAACGCATTGAACGCCGCCGACAACCGCACCACCGCACCGCCATCCACAAATTCACGCTGGTACGGCCTCAAGTCAATGAGCTGATACACATCCGCGATGTAACTGCCCTCCGGCTTCACCTTCCCCGCATAGTCCGCCCGCAGAAAGCGCAGCATCTTCATTCCAGTCTCCGGCCGCACCCCCTGCTGCTCTCCCACGACCTCGGTAAAATCGCCGCTCCATTTCCCCGGCTCAAGCGGCACACCCGATACCAACGGCGCTGGTCCGGATTCAAAACTCTCCTGCAAAAGCGTCACCCCCCTCCCCAACGAAATTCCGGCATACGCAAACACCACCGAGGTGCACAACATCCCAAGCACAACCCCCGCCGCCGCCGCCGTGAGCGGGCGCCAGGTAAGCCAAGGTTGCCGCATTGATTGCACCTTGGACCCGGAAGCGCCAGACACCGGGTTTGATTCAAACCAAAGAAGCTCATCCACCGCGAGGCTGGAATGCATGTCGGCCAACTGAAGATACAAGTCCCGCGCCCCCGGGTCTTCTCTGAGCCTTGCGTTCAGCTGTTCTGCCTGTTCGTCCGTGGCCCGGCCGTCAAGGCAGGCGTGAATCAGCTCCGTGAGCTCCTTGTTTTGGGCGTTCATTGTTCGGTTTTAAGTTTTCGCTCAATACATTGGTGCAGGGCCTGACGGGCGCGCTGAAGCGACTTATGAATCGCCGCCCTCCCTCGGCCAAGGCTTCTGGCCAGCTCTTCGATGCTTTCGTCGTCGAAATAGTAGCCACGCACGAGTCGGCGGTCATCCTCCTCCAGCCGGCCCAAGCAATCCCGAAGATGTTCGCGTCGGGCATCCAGCGGAGCAGCCAATTCAAGTCGTCGCTCCGCCAGCAACGCTGCCACATCCTCCTCAATGAAGCGTCTCCGGCGCGATTCTGTGCGCAGATGCATTCGCGCCTCGTTCAGCGCAAAACGGCAGGCCCACGGCACAAAGGGCCGCGCCGGATCATACATCCCAATCGCCTCCCAAAGCGCGATCGCAGTCTCCTGCACGACATCCCGCGCGTCGCTGACGTTCGGCACCAGCGCCATGACATAACGCAACAGATCACGCTCAGCACCCAGGAACAGCCGCATGAATTGTCCATGCGTCAGCGGCGTGTTTGTGGCGCTGGGTTTGTGCGAGTCCATCCTTTCACACTCTGCCGCCCACCGGTGATTTTGGACAAAAACGTCAAAATTTTTACATCCTGTCTCTTGCCTGCAATTCATGCCAGTTGGCCGAACTCGTCGGAGTTGCCCGGTGAGCAGACGGCGAATTTTAACAGATGTCCGCTCAGACGGCCGTCTCGTCTTCGGCTGGCGCTCTGGAATTGATAGCAGGGAATTTCCATTTTTGGTTCCAATTCAGTCCGGTTTCACAGTCCGGTCGGCGAAAAAGAGCGATCGCCTTCATTCAGAAAATTCTGATCCCGACCGGATGGTTCGAAAACGTGACGGAAAGCCTGAATCTTTTTTCTTTGCGCCGCGCGGGGTCTGTAAGGCAGCGGCGGCACGGTGTTTTGAGTGTCATCTGATTCTTCCGATGCGGGCGTTTTGGAAGCAGGGTAGACATAATGCCACGGATTTTTGATTGATGAGAAATCCGCGGATGCGCGTGAGCCTTGTCCAAACTTGATTGAGGGAGAGGAATCAAATCCCCTCTGGAGATGACTCTGGATTCATTTTCACGGCGCCAATTCCTGACCACGTCGCTCTCCCTCTGCGTGGCTCCCTACATGCGAGCCCAGAGCAAAACCGCTCCTCCATTCCACAACACAACCATAGGGCATGGTGCATTCCGCTACCGTGTGGACAAACTCTGGTGTCAGGCCAACCCGGACACGCATCCGGTGCGCGACTGTCATGAAATGGTGCAGGCTTCGGATGGGCGTCTGTTTCTTCTCACCAACCACGACCGCAATAATATGCTGGTCTTCGATCCCGAGGGACAGCTCCTGCACGGGTGGACACTGGGACTGCCGGGAGCGCACGGACTGACCCTCCATCGGGAGGGCAATGGGAATGAGTTTCTTTACATTGCCGACACAGGGGGACGAGTGCTCAAAACAAACCTCGAGGGGCAAATTCTGCTGGAGTTGCCCAAACCCAAGGACGTGGGGGCCTACAAAGAACACGAGGCCTACAGTCCGACGGAAACTGCGGTGGCACCCAGTGGCGATATTTACGTGGCTGACGGCTATGGCTCCCAGTTCATCCTTCGATTCGATCGCGATGGGCGCTTTATCTCCAAGTTTGGCGGAAAGAGCACGCAGCCTGTAAATCCTGCGAGGTTCATGCAAGCCCACGGCATCGCAGTCGATCTGCGGGGGGAGACCCCTTTGCTGCTGTGTACCGAGCGAATTCGGAATGAATTCAACTGGTTTACCCTTGAGGGGCATCCGGTGCGCGGCGTTTATCTCCCCGGGGCGTACATCAGCCGTCCGGTGATCCATGGAAGGCATCTCTATTCCGGCGTCTGTTTTGGAGCGAAGCCCGGCGATTACCGCATGTGGCAGAAGCGCGGTTTTGTGACGATCCTCGATGATCAGGACCGCGTGGTTTCCTGCCCGGGCGGACACGCCCCCGAGTATCGCGAGGGCCAGTTGCAGCTCCTTCTACAAAGCGAACCGGTATTCGACAACTGCCACGATGTTTGTGTCGACACCGCCGGAGACCTTTATGTTTGCCAGTGGAACAGCGGCCGCGTGTATCCGTACAAGCTTCGCCGCGAGGCTTAACGGTTTGCCGCAGAGGCCGCGGGGAGTTCCGAAAATCGGATCTGCCGTGCTTTGTATCCGTACCGTCCCCTGAAATATTTTCTTCCGCTCAAGAGCGCCCCGCGACGGCACCACGCGCGCAGCCGAAACGGGTCAAA
>JBILWF010000083.1:0-7515 GCA_044370075.1 Chthoniobacteraceae bacterium
CGGCATGCCTCCGATGCCTGCGCTCACCGAGGAGCAAATCCTCCCGTTAATGGATTTCCTCCTGTGCAAGGATCGCCCCGCCGAATCCCTCGCGGCCGCCGAAAAGCGACGCGGGGGCTGGACCTTCGGTGGATTTCTCAAAGCGGTGGATACGTCCGGCCTTCCCGCCTGTTCACCCCCGTGGGGAACTCTCAACTGCATCAACCTCAACACGGGCAAAAAGGCATGGAGCGTGCCGTTGGGCGAATACGAAACCCTGAGCGCAAAAGGCATTCCCATCACAGGCACGGAAAACTTTGGAGGAGCGATGGTCACCGCCTCCGGGTTGGTTTTCGCCAGCGGAACACGCGACAAAAAGATGCGCGCCTTTGACGCTGCGACGGGCCGGGAGTTGTGGAAGGCGTCCCTACCCCTGCACGGGACCGCGCCGCCCTGCACCTACTCGGTGAAGGGGCGTCAGTACGTTGTGATTCCGGCAACGGGCGGCGGCAAGTTGGGGGGACCCGCCGGGGACACGTGGATGGCCTTCGCGCTGCCCCAAAGATGAATACACCGGCCACGTTGTCCGCCGCCTGCGGGGCCGCGGAGGGCAGCATCCGATGAAGACGGCTTTGCCGTCCACAGGGTACGCAATAGATTGAGCCAAGCCTTCGTGGAGATTTTCTGAAGCCTGAATCTGGAACGGGAGTTCGCCCATCCAGATTCCTCCGAATGCACTCGGGATGTAGAAACAAGTCTCACCGCGCAGGGCGACCAGTTGCCCGTTTTCCGCCTCCCGGGACTTCAAATTCCCACTCCAAGCCCGAGGCCAAACCAGAATCGCTAAGCCCCAGCACGGAGGGTCATTCGCCCGTTCCGCCCCGCCAGTTTTCGGACCGGAAGGGTGAGGCGGGAAGGTCTTCTGAATTTGCCAAATTTGGTTGGGCTACGTTGTTCCAGGCAAAACGCACGCTCTTGGGATCACGCACACCGGGCGATGAAACCATGACGTCGCGGCCATCAATCACCGCCTCAGCAGCCACATACGCGCCGTCCGCACCCGCAATTTCAAACTCGCTGAGCGGCTTTGCATCGCGCGATTTCAAGCCGCCCGCAACATGCGCAAAAGAAACCCGAATCCGCTCGCCCTCAATTTTTTGTGCTTTGAAAAGCGGACCGGAAACTTCCACGCCTTTGCGCTGGTAATCCCGGGCCAGCGCCCAGCGCGCGAGCCGGTGACCCACGTCCTTTTTATTTTTCGGGTGAATGTCTGCGATGTTGTCCACCAGATCCGTGGTCACCGCCATGCCCGTGTGCGGGATCTTAAGGGCGGCAACCTGAGCCTCCCACAGCTTGGGTAGTTCCTCGTCCTCATACTTCCCTTTCCACGGCGCGATTTGTACAAAATAAAAGGGCAGCTTCTCCGCACCCCATGCGGCACGCCAACCGCCGATTAATTTTTGCATTTTATCAAAATAATCGAAGCCGTTCTTCTTCAGAACATTGCTTTCCCCCTGATACCACAGGATTCCGCGCACGGGAAACGGGATCAGCGGCGCGATCATACCGTTGTACATGCCCCCGGAAACGCCCTCATGCGCGGTCCAGGGTTCGATTGGAGATCCTCCCCAAGAACTGTTGATAAGGCCAACTGGCACCTTCAATTCCTCCTGCAGTTTGGTTCCGAAATAATAAAGGACCCCGGAAAATTTGGGCACAGTGGCGGGTGTGCAGGGGTTCCATTGCGCGCTCACGTCCGCTGCAGGTTTGGGCGCCTGAATTTTTGGCACATGAAAAAGACGCACCTCGGGATGGTCCGCTGCGGCAATCACCGCGGATGCGTTCTGCGTCGAGGCGAGTGACCACTCCATGTTGGATTGGCCCGATCCCAGCCAAACTTCCCCCACTAAAATATCTTCCAGCTTGATGATGTTCTTTCCCGAAACCGAGAGCGTATGGGGCGTCCCCCCCACGGATAGCGCAGGCAAATTGAGCCTCCATTTTCCTTCGCCATCGGCGGTAGCCTTGCCTGCCTGCTTACCGTCCAATTCCACAGCCACTTGCTCCCCTGGATCCGCCGTGCCCCAAACCGGCAGGGGAACATCTCTCTGAACTACCATGTGACTTCCGAAAATGGCGGGAAGTTGGACATCTGCCGTGGCGGTTCCGGTCATGGCAGCACAGGCTGCCAGATACATCAGGGGGGGGATTTGAAAGCAACGCATCGTTCCCTTACGGTCGGGGAGACAGCGTAAACGGAAAAGCATCAAATTAACAAAAAGGACCGCAGGGGCTAACGCGAAACTCCCCACAAAAAGGTCTCACCAGCGGACGGTTAAGCGCCCCCGCACCATGCGTGGTTCCACCGGATGCACGTGCCGTTCCTCCTGCGCAACGGCCGTGGGTGACACGCGGCTTTCATAAAAATACTCGATGTCGTTATCTCTGCGCCCGAGCAGGTTCAAGCATTCCACCACCGCCTCCCACCGTTTGGTGCGGTATCCCGCATTCACATTTACAGTGCACAACGTGCGGCTCTTGACCGAATTATCCTCCTTGAGCGGCCGCGGGGAAAATGCCCGCACACGCGTTCCGGAAAACCAGCCCGGTTGGTCGTTCTGCGCCCCCAAGACAAACCCGCCGCTCAGCATCCACGGAACACTGTTGGGGATGCGGTTTCCGTCCGCGCTGTCTATGAGACGCGCAGTGGTCACGGACCACTCGGCGTCCATCGCGAAGAAAGAACAGGGTGCCCAGTAGGCATTGAGTTCCAATCCATGCCTCCGGGATTTGGGGCCGGCTTCGTTGGTTCCGGCATCCCCCACGTACACCAACTCGCTGTCGCTGTGCAGCCACCAGAATGCCGCGGAAGCCGTCAGCTTCGAAAGAGCCTGCGTGCGCACGCCGAGTTCGCCCCCCACGGTGCGAACCAGCGCATCGGCCGGATCCACCCGGGCCACCACGCCCCGCGCGTCATTGCTGTGAAAACCCGTTCCAAAGTTCGCATAAAACTCCGTTTTGTGAAACGGACCGAAAATTGCGCTCACCTTGGGACTCACAATCCCTGCGGTGGTATCTCCCACATTGTCGGCCACGCCAGATCGTGCACCGAAGAAAATCAAATCTGCACGAATACCAGTCACCGTGCGAAACCACGGCGTCCATTTGATCGTGGTATCTCCGAATACTCCAATGCTCGCCTGATTGACATCATCCACGCGGCGGGTAGCGAGGCGCCTACGTGCCTCGGTGTCGTACAAACCAATCCCGCGGATCAAATCCGTCCGCGTTTGAATGCCCAGAGCCAACGTGGTGTGTTTTCCCAGAAAATGCAGACCATCCCAAGTCCGGGAGAGATCTCCTCCCAGAACCACGCGTTTTTCGGCCTGCTGAAATTGATCCCCCGAGGCCGCCTGATTCAGGAAATAGGTAAAATTGGAAAACAGATCCAACGCGTAGTAGACGCCGTATAGATTCAGTTGGGTGACCGCGTTGCCGTCCTCTTTTCGAACGCCCAACTGCAGGCTGTAACGGTCGCTCGTTCCTCCGTTGGTAGGATCCAAATTCCCGTAACGGTCGATGAGCCCGGATCGAATGGCGCTTTGCGGCACCTGATCGGAGCTTTGCCAGCGTCCGCGGTAGCCCATCAGCGTGAGCGCAACATGATCTTCGTCGGTACCGATGAAGTAGCGCGCAAACCCGTTGGCGCGGTTGAAATACTCGGGAAGAGTCCACGGCCCCTCGTAGTAATTGTATTCGCCCGCGAGGGTCAATTTTCCGGCTTTGCCTTCCTTGCCCACAGCAAAACTGTCCCCCGCAACGGCGCGTAAATACTGGTAGGACCCGTACTCCACGGACGCAAACCCGCGCGGCAAAACATTGTAGAGTTTAAACTCCGCACTGCCCGCGCTGGAGAGATCCCCGTTCCGGGCCGCGTAGGTTCCCTTGACGTAATCCACGCGTTGAATCAACTCCGGGATCAGACCGTTCAAGTCCGCATATCCCTGCCCGTGCGCATGTGTGCGCATATTCAAGGGCATGCCGTCGGCGGAGATCGCGAAATCCGTTCCATGATCCAGATTGAATCCGCGTAAAAAATACTGGTTGGCCTTCCCCCCCCCTGCGTGCTGCGTGACAACCATGCCCGGCACGGTTTCCAAAACTTCTCCGCGTCTTAAAATCGGACGCGCGCGGAGTTCATCCCCCGAAGCGGAACCCTCGGAAGCGGAAGGAACCGCTCCGAGTCGGTCTGCCCGCTTTCCAAGAACTACCGTTTCTTCCATTTGAAACGTTTCCTCCGCCGGCTTGTCCTCGTGCGCCAAGCCGAGCGCTCCCACGCACAAAACACCGACAAAGGGAGCGGAATACCGGGGGGGGATTTTCATGGGGAGGATACTGGAGGGAGGAGTGCTTAGCAGCAGCATGGAGTCATGACAACCTTGCGCCAGACTCGGCGCATTGGAATCAATCCGCCCGCTCCCAACTTCGTGATTCCAACGCACAGCGTGCCGCCTGAACCTCCGCTTCCTTTTTGCTGCGGCCCTCCCCGCGTCCGAGTTCCTTTCCCAACCAGACAATGCGCGAAACAAAATGCTTGGAATGTTCCGGGCCGGACTGATGCACAACCTCATAGGTGGGGCTCTGAGGCGTGATGGCCTGGAGAATCTCCTGCAGGCGCCCCTTGGGATTGGCTCCGGGATCCTCCAGATCCAGATTTTCGAGGTGCTCCCGCGATTCGGTCAGCACGATGCGCCTCACGGTCACGTAATCCGAGTCCAGGTACAACGCGCCGATGAGCGCCTCGTAAGCGTCGGCAAGCGCGGAGGAACGCGACCGCCCTCCGGTGGATTCCTCGCCGCGCCCCATCATCAAATAGCGCCCCAGATCCAAAGCCTCCGCACTGATTTTGAGTCCTTCACGGGAAACCAACCGGGCCCGCAGTTTGGTCAATTGTCCCTCGGGAAGATCCGGATAAGTATCGAAAAGATATTCTGTGAAAATGAGTTGAAGGACTGCGTCCCCCAGGAACTCCAGCCGCTGGTTGTCGAAATGATGCCGCTGTGTCTCATACCCCAGACTCGGATGCGTCAACGCCTCCGCCAGCAAAAGGGAGTTTCGAAACTTGTACTGCAGTCGTTGCTCCAGCGGATTCATTCCACTCCAATCGTCCCGGGAAACCAAAGCGCACATTCATCTGCACGCAGACTCCTCTCCGCCGGGGTCTGCGCGTTTGCCGCATGAAATGTGCGCACTTCCCGTCTCATTTTCCGCCCAGCAACGCACGTATCCGGTCCAAAGCCTCCCCCACACCACCCGGATCCTTGCCGGCGCCGCGCGCCATTTCCGGCCTTCCGCCTCCTTTTCCCCCGACCAGAGGCGCCGCGTTTTGAATTAATTTTCCCGCAGGATATTTTCCCGCAAAAGACGGCCCGCTCGCAGCAACCAACGCGACCTGCCCGCCATGGACCCCGGCCAAAAACACCACTCCCTCAAAGCGCCCCTTCAATCCCTCCACGACCGCCTGCAACTCATCGCCTGAAACGTCTTGAAGCGCCCGCACAATCGCCGGAGTCTCACCGATTGTCTCCACGGAAACCAGCAGGGCGTTGGCCCGCTGCGCCGCCTCCCGCCGGTGCGCGGCATCGAGGGCCTTCTCCAGTTCGCGGCATTGTCCCAGCAGGGCGTCCACTTTCCGCTCCAACTCACCAACCGGCGTTCCCATGCGCGTCGCCAGAGCCCGCAAACGCTGCGCCTCCGCAGCAGCTACTTCGTACGCTTGAAGTCCCGCCACCGCCTCGATCCTTCGCACACCCGCCGCAATGGCCCCCTCCGAAACAATGCGGAACAAACCGATCTCCCCGGTACCGCGCGTGTGGGTCCCACCGCACAACTCCATGGAATACCCGTCCAGAGCGCCCCGCGCACCGCCGATCTGAACCACACGCACGGTTTCCCCATACTTGTCGCCGAAAAATTGCAGAATGTCGTTGCGCGGTTTGATTTCCGCATAGGGCATTTCCGTCCAACTTACCGGCGCGTTTTCCACAATCCTCTCATTGACCAACCGCTCTACGTCCTGCACCTGTGCGGGGGTCAAAGCAGCACTGGAGAAATCGAAGGTCAGTTTGTCCGGGCCCACAAAAGATCCCTTCTGGGTGGCCTCGCGGGAGACCACCTCGTGCAGGGCCCAGTGCAAAAGATGAGTCACGGTATGATGGCGTTCGACAGCCCTTCGGCGCGATGCGTCCACGGTTACACGCACGATCTGTCCGGGTTGCGGCGCATCGGCCGCATCCACGCCCTCAAGAAAATGCAGCCACGTCGCGCCATTCTTCACCGTGTTTGAAATACGCCACAGGGCCGCGCCCGCACTCAATTCGCCCGCGTCTCCCACCTGTCCACCCAGTTCCGCGTAAGCGGGAGAGGCGTCCAGTACAACGGCCATTTTGTCCTTCAGCGCAGCCACCTCCAAAACCCGCGCATCCGCCTGCAACTGCTCATAGCCCACAAACCGGGTGGGGTCGGTTGTCTCCACCTGTGAGAGTTCGATGATCTCGCGCTTCTGCGCCGCGCGCGCGCGGGCCCGCTGCTCTTCCATCCGCACTTCAAAGCCCGCGGTGTCGACGGAGAATCCGCGCTCGCGTGCCATTAATTCCGTCAAATCCAGCGGAAACCCCGAAGTGTCGTACAAATCGAAGGCGAAATCCCCTCCAATACGGCGCTCCCCCGCGGACTCCAGCCGTGATACCTCCGCCTCAAAAAGCGATACCCCGCGGTCGAGCGTTTTGTTGAAAGCCTCCTCCTCACGCCGCAGAACATCCTGCACCAATTTTTGCCGCGTGCGGATCTCGGGAAACACATCGCCCATGTGCTGAGCGAGGACCTCGACCAGTTTGTAGAAAAACGGCTCGCGAAAACCGAGCTGCCGCCCGTACCGGACTGCACGGCGCAAAATACGACGCAACACGTAGTTACGGTCTGTATTTCCAGGCTGAATACCGTCCGCTATCGCAAAAGAAAGTGTCCGGATGTGGTCCGCCAAAACACGGAACGCCACGTCCACCTGCTCCTGCTGCGTGACGGCCACCAGCTGGCCGTGAGCGTTCACCTGCGGAAGCGTGCTGGCATAGCGCTGCCCGCTCATGCGCTCGAGTTCGTCAAATATCGGACGAAACACGTCCGTCTCGTAATTGGAGATGCGGGCATTGCCCATCTCCGTGAAACCCCGGGTGCCCTGAATAATCGAACACACCCGCTCAAAACCCATTCCCGTATCAATGTGCCTGGCCGGCAGAGGCGCGAAAGTTCCGTCGGGATTCGCATTGAACTGAATAAACACAAGGTTCCAGATTTCGATGCACTCGGCGGAACCCTTGTTTACCAAGGCCCCCCGGGTGTCGCCCGCCGGCGTCAGATCCACGTGCAACTCCGAACACGGCCCGCAGGGACCCGTGTCTCCCATCATCCAAAAATTGTCTTTCTTGTTTCCATTAACGATGTGCACCTCCGGATCAAGACCCGCTCTGCGAAACAGAG
>JBILWF010000084.1:0-7490 GCA_044370075.1 Chthoniobacteraceae bacterium
TGCCTATAAAACCGTGCTGCTTCACGTTATGGAGATGCGCGATTGCAAGTTTAAGTGAGGGAGGCTGTTCAAAAAGCGCGTGGCGTGGTTTCAGCCCGGATACGGGAGTTGACGTTGGACTCAAAAATGGGCGGGAATCGATGTTCTTTGGAGCGGTTTGCGCTTTTCCCGTTTTGAGATTGGGCTGTTAATAAGGGGATATGAGCTCCCCGATTCTCCTCAAATCCCCTGTTCAACTTGGCGTGGTTCCCACCCACATAAAATTTGTGGGGGGGCTGGTTCCAGACGCCGCGGGAAAGTTTCCGCGAAACGCGGCGGGCGTTTTGGAAATGGTGGCTACCATGCGTGCGATCTGCGCGCAGTCGCCGGTGAAACCTTCCTGCGTGCAGATTCCCTTTTTTGCCTCGGCGGATTCCGCGGAGGTCGCGGAGCTTACCGCAGGATTGCGGGAGTTGGGTTTGGAGGTGCACTTCATCATTATGGTGGGTGGAGCCAACCCGATGGATCCCGCGGACGAAGAGGCTGCCGTGGCCCAATTGGTAACCAGCCTGAAGGCCGCCGTTGCGCACGGAATCCGGCATGTTTCCTCGACATCGATCGAGGAGTGGATGAGCGCGAAGGAGGGGCGTCGCGATGGAGCGGCTTTTGAGGCGGCCATCGCGCAGAATGTGCGCGTGCACCAGCGTGTGTATCAAGAGGCGGGTTTGGCGGGTTCCTGCGTGGAAAACTGGCACATTGAATTTTTGAGGCCCGGGGAATTTAAAACCTTTACCAGCGTGGAGCGCGGATGGGCTGTGGTGCAGGCCGCGAACCGAGCCGTGGGAAGGACGTTTTTCAAACTGCTTGTGGATGCCGCACACTGCGGTGACTCGGGCGTATCCATCGTGGAGAATGCGGATTTAATCGCGCGTTTGGCTGCGGCCGACGAGTTGGGAATTTTTCATGCTTCTGCCAAAACCACGCGCGGTTGTTTGTCCACGGATGACGGATGGATTGGGGCCCTGCTCACGGCCGCGGCGCGCACGGGCAAGCTCAAGCACGTTTTTGTGGAGGTGTTTCACCACGAGGATCCCGCATTGGAGGCGCTCCGCAAAATGGATCCGGGACACGGAATCGACACCCGGGACGGGCGCACCTACGAGCAGGTGGTTGTCGACGGGTTGGTGGATGTGGCGCACCGCTTAAACAATCTGGTTGCGCGCGGGATCCGGTAGGCGGAACCGCGGGTTCTACGCGGGACGTGCCTCGCGCAGGGTAATCTCCACGCACAGCCCTCGCGGTTGCGCGTTGAAGATTGCCACGGTACCCGAGCAGCTTTCTACGCAGCGTTTGACTATGGAGAGTCCGAGGCCCATTCCACCGGTCTGTTTTGAGCGCGTGGTTTCCGGGCGGAAGAACGGTTCGCCGAGGTTGGGAAGATCTTCCGGGGCGACCCCGGGACCGTCGTCAGTCAACCGCAGGGTGACGCCGCGCGCGCTGTGCGAGGTTTCAATGCGCAATGGCCCTGCGCCGGACGCGTAGCGGAGGGCGTTTCGAATCACATTGGCGACGGCGCGTTTGAGCAAGTGCGGAATGGCCTCTACCTGGAGGGGCAGTACCCGGCTCACATCGACTTTACCGGGAGGCGCCTCCTCCTGCAGGAGGGCGGCGTGTACAATGCAGCGTAGGGAGACAGTTTCCGGGGCCGTGTGCTGGGGTGTTTTGCTTTTTGAGAAGTTGAGCAATTCTTCGAGCAGGGCGGACATTTGCGCGACTTCCTCGCGGATGTCTTTGAGCTCTGATTTCAATTCGGGGTGGGCTTTGTTTTCGACGATGCTCAGGGCCCACTGCATCCGGGCAAGCGGGGAGCCGAGTTCGTGTGCGATGTCGGCGAGAAACTGCTGTTTGCTGGCGAGCACCCCTTCGAGTTGTGTCGCCAGTTCGTTGAGTGAGGAGGCGAGGCTGCCGAGTTCGTCCCGCCGCTCGACAGGAATGCGTATGTGAAAATTCCCGCGCGCAAGGGCCCGGGCGGCGCGTTGCATGCAGCGGATCGGACGGGTGATGCGCAGAAACAGGGGGATCCAAAAAAGTACGGAACAAACCAGAAGGACGGCGGAGATCCAACCGGGCGGTGTGCTTTGGGGGTGGAAAGTCCACGTCGCGGGGTTGATGCCCGTGAGCAGCAGGGTGCCTCCGACGAGGCACAACAGATTGAGGGAAAACCAGACTAGGATTTGCAGCCCGATGGGCAGGCACTCCTTGTCGGCCAAGCCGCCCGGGGCAGTCCGCGTACGGGGGACTGGATTGGAGGCAGGGGAGGTGTCAGGGGAGGCCTGCATGCGAGTCGATTAAACAATATCCGGCGGAGCGCACGGTGCGGATGAACCGGGGGCATTTGGGGTCATCGCCCAGTTTTTTTCGCAGCGCGGAAATGTGCACGTCGATGGAACGGTCAAAAACATCGTAGTGGCGTTTGCGGATTTCTTGGAGGAGCTCTTCGCGCGTTTTAACCAGCCCCGCGGCGCGCCCCAGGCAGACCAGCAGGTCAAACTCAACGGGAGTAAGCGGGAGTGGTTTGCCGTGGAGCGTGGAGGTGCGGGATCCCGTGTGGATAATCAGGGGGCCGATGACGAGCGGATCGGTCGTGCCCGCGGTTTGCGTCCGGGGGCTGAGACGGGAGCGGCGGATGACGGCGCGCAGCCGCGCGACGAGCTCCTCCGTGGACATGGTTTTGGGAAGGTAATCATCCGCGCCGGTTTCCAGTCCGGCGATGCGGTCGGGTTCTTCGCCGCGGGCGGTGAGCATGAGCACGGGGACGGTGCTTTGCTGGCGGATGCGGCGCAGGACCTCCATGCCGTCCATTTCGGGCAGCATGAAATCGAGCAGAACGGCGTGCCAGGATTCGGCAATGCGCGCCAAGGCCTCGGGCCCCGAGTGCGCGACAACCACCTCGTATCCGAGGGGGGTGAGGTAGCTGACAATGAGCCGGCACAACTTGCGGTCGTCGTCGATCAGAAGCAGACGCTGCCGCTCTTGGGAGGCTGCGGTGGGGAGGAGCCCGGGAGGCATGGAATCTGGGTTGGCGAAGCCCTGATCCAAGCAGTTTTTGGGTGCGGTTGCTTGAACTTTTTGAAGCCAGATGGGGGGTTTCGTGCCATGGTGAAGAGGCGCGCAAGGACGTTCCACCCCTAGAAAAATCGCTGTGAGTAAGCCGACCCCTCCCTCCTCGAGTGTTGCCATGCGGCATCGTGAGAAGGTTCTGGCGCATGCGGAACAGGAGCTGTTTTCACGCAGGCAGATCCCCTCGGAAGACCTGCTTAAAATCTACCCCAAGTTTTTGAAGCTTGAGAACCACCGCATCCGCTTGCGCCACGGAAGCGGCGGGGGCGGGCGCGAGATTTGCGCCCAGCGCGCCACGGTCGTTGACATTGTTCTGCGTCATTTGCTGGAAGCCGTGTGGCGTTTTGCGGAAATGCCCAAGGCGCCCAAGCTGCAGGTGGCTCTGGTGGCGATTGGAGGATACGGACGCGGCGAGTTGAATCCGTTCAGCGATGTGGATTTGATGTTTTTGCATCACAAGGCGGGCAGCCCGGAGTCCAAACAGGCGCTGGAATTTCTGGTGGAGAAGATTCTCTACACCCTTTGGGATGTGGGTTTTAAGGTCGGGCATAGCACCCGCTCGGTGGAAGAAGCCATCGCGCAGGCCAACGGGGACATGCTTTCCAAAACCTCCCTGGTCGAGGCCCGCCTGGTTGCGGGCAGTGAGGAGCTTTTCGAACGGTTTCAAAAGCGTTTCCTCAAAGAATGCGTGGAGGGATTCGATGCCGAATACATAGCCCAGCGCGTTGCGGATCAGGCCGACCGCCATGCCAAGCACGGCAGGACCGTGTACATGCAGGAGCCCAACATAAAAAATGGGTGCGGCGGGCTGCGTGATTATCACAACCTGTTGTGGATTAGTTTTTTTAAGGAGAGGATACGCTCCACGGCCCAGCTGGTTGAAAGAAAGTTTTTAAATGAAACCGAGAGGCGCCAGTTGGAACGGGCGTACGATTTTTTACTTCGCATCCGCAACGAGCTTCACTACCTCAACAACCGCCCTGTGGACTCGATTGTGATCAGCCAGCAGTTGCCGATCGCAAACAGCCTGAACTATTCACAAAAAAGCATCATTCGCCGCACCGAGGCTTTGATGCGGGATTACTACCAGCAGGCCCGCATCATCTACAACATGACGGAGCTTCTAAGCGAAAGGCTGTGCGTGATCTCGCCGCCGGTCCCCAAGCGCACGCGCCTGCTTAAATTGCTGCGCCTCTCCCGTCCTCCCAAGAAGGAGTATTTCGACGGTTTTTACAGCGAGGACGGGCGCATTTATCACGAGAACCGCGCCATCTTTAATCAGGATTCTGCGCGTCTGATGCGTCTTTTTCACTACGCACAGAAGCGCGAGGAGCGCATCAGTCCCGAGCTCCAGCAGTTGTTGCGCAGGCGGTTGCACCTGGTGGATCGTACATTCCAGTACGCCAAGGCCAACCGGGAGTCCTTCCTCTCCATTCTCTCCCACAAGGGACAGGTGGGTGCGATTTTACGATCGATGCACCAGGTGGACTTTCTGGGGCGTTATCTTCCTGAATTCGGCGAGCTGACCTGTCTTGTGCAGCACGAATTCTTTCACCGATATACGGCGGATGAGCACACGCTGGTGTGTATTGAGAAGCTGGATGCCTTGGTGGATACGCCCGATACCAAGTTGCAGGATTACCGGAAGCTCTTTCTCAAGCTGGAGGATACGGCAGTTCTCTATTTGGCCATTTTGTTGCACGACACGGGCAAGGCCGCGAATGTGAGCAACCACGCGGATGCCAGTGCCTTGGCCGCGCAGCGCGTGGCGGCGCGGCTCCAGCTTCCGGCTGCGCAGCGCAGGATGCTGATCTTTTTGGTGGATCACCACTCCACGCTCTCCAACACGGCCCAGCGGCGCAACTTGGAGGACGACGCCACCATCGCCGAGTTTGCATCTTTGGTGGGCAGCCAGCGGAACCTCGACGCGCTCATGTTGTTGACGCTGGTGGACGGGCAGGGTGTCGGGGGGGAAACCGTCTGGTCCGACTGGAAAGAATCACTGGTATGGCAGCTCTACCGGTCCGCGAGTTTGTATCTGGCGGATGATGTGGAGTATTTCCGCCGGGGGCGCATCGAGCGGGAGGAATTGCAGCGGGGAGTGCGGGATGCGCTCGGGGGCGGCTACGAGGAGGAAATCGGCGCCCACTTTAGTGCGATGCCGGACCGTTATTTTTTGACGTATCCGGTAGAGTGCATCGGAGAGCACATCCGATTATTTCGGCAGTTTTTCAAGCAGCGCATGTCCCAGCAAACTCTCCCGCTGGCACCCGCCATCCAGTGGATTCCGCACACCAACCGGGGCCACACTGAGTTTTGGTTTTGCGGGTGGGACCGCCATGGATTGCTGGCACGGATCGCCGGTTCGCTGTCCGCCGCGGGCGTCAACATCCTGAGCGCGGATGCGTTCACCCGCAACGACAGCCTGGTGCTGGATATTTTTCGCATCTGCACCCGCGAGTTTGAGGCGGTGACGGACGCGGCGGTTTTTGCAGCGGCCGAGCGGGTGCTGTTGGGGGCCTTGGAGGATGAACAGTTTGATTTTAGCTCGCGGGTGAGTCGCTCGATTGGGAAGCGTGGTTTTGTGCTGAGTGAGTCCATGGATTTCCCCACCCGAATCGCCGTCGACAACCGCAGCCACCCGACTTACACACTGGTGGACGTGCAGACGCCGGACCGACTGGGACTGTTGCACGCGCTTCTGAAGGCGTTCAGTGACGAGGGTTTTGAAATCGCGCTCTCCCGGATCAACACGGAGAAGGGGGCGGCGCTGGATACCTTTTACATCACCGACGAGGTGGGGCAAAAGGTGCGTGACTCGGAGCGGCTTTCTCTTTTGCAGCAGGCGCTTTGGAAGGCGGCGGCCCCCGCGCCGCAAGGTGGTGCGCGGCGGGAGGAATCCCGGGGATGATTGGGACCGGGGAGGGTGGGGGTGCGCGGGGCTTGAGAAAGTGATGGTCCGAAGTATGGTGGGCTTATGAGCAAAAGTGTGGTGAAGGTGGAGGTTTTGTCGGTGTGGCCTTTCAATCAGGGGAGAGCCATATTTTTGGGAAACGCGGAGAAATGCTTTGTGATTTACGTCGACGAACTGGTCGGGGGAGCCATCACGATGTTTCAAAAGGGGCACGCGCGGGAGCGCCCTTTCACCCACGATTTGATGGTGCATTTGATGGCGGCTTTGGGGGCGAAGGCGGAGCGTGTGGTGATCAATGACGTCAAAAGTGAAACCTTTTTCGCGCGCCTGATTGTGAGCTGTGAGAATGAGCTCTACGAACGCAAGATCGTGGAGCTGGACGGGCGCCCGAGTGACTGCATCGCTGTTGCGATCCTCCAAAAAGCCCCAATTTACGTGGCGCGGGAGGTGTGGGATGAGGTCGAGGACCGGACAGAATTTCTAAGCAGGCTGCAGGAGGGCGAAGCCGGCGCGGGGGAGATCGAGTAGCGGACCGGGGCTTCTCGGTTGCGGCGCGGACCCGGAGCACGGCGGCGGCACGACCATGTCACTGCCTTTGCGGGAATGCGCTAGACTCCTCCGGCGTCCTTGGTGTCGCGGAAGAAATCTTTCTAATGCCCGCCGATCTGGGACACTCATTCCAGCAAACCCGTATGCACTCCAATTCCCCTCTGACGACCTCTCTTTCCCGGCGGGCGGCGCTTCAACACGCGGGGGGCGGCCTCGGCTGGATGGCCTTTGCCACGCTCCTTCAGCAGGCATCGGGGGTCTCTTCCTCTCTCAACCCGCTTGCCGCTAGAAAACCGGCGCTCCCTGCCAAAGCCAAATCGGTGATTTGGATTTTCGGGAACGGCGGGCCGAGCCAGGTGGACACATGGGATTATAAACCCGAACTCCAAAAGCGCGACGGCCAGACGTTGGAAGGTTTTGACCCGAAGACTGGATTTTTTCCGGGCTCTGCGGGTGCATTGCTCAAATCGCCCTTTGAGTGGGCGCAGCATGGGAAGAGCGGGACGTGGTGCAGCGACTTGTTTCCTCATCTTTCCAAGCATGTGGACAAAATGGCTTTCATCCACTCCTGCTGGACGGGCTCGAACAACCACAGCCCTGCCCTTTTCATGATGAACACGGGCATCACCCGCATGGGAGCTCCCTGCGTGGGCTCGTGGGTGACCTACGGACTGGGCTCCGAGGCGGATAATCTACCGAGCTTTGTGGTGATGAGCGATCCGCTCAACAGGGGCCTTCCCAAGGGCAGCGCGCTCAACTGGGGTTCGGGTTTTCTTCCGAGCGTGTACCAGGGAACGTGGCTGCGTCCAAAGGGGGAGCCGATAGAGAACTTGAAGCCGCCGGCGAGCGTTTCCGAGCAGGCGCAGCGGGCTCAATTAGACCTGCTGGCGCAGCTCAACCGGGCCGCCCTGGAGCAGAGCCCAATTGA
>JBILWF010000336.1:0-4191 GCA_044370075.1 Chthoniobacteraceae bacterium
GTGGGTTGCCTCGAAACAACACAGCACCATTTCAAAATCGACGTCGTCGAACTCGTCGCAGAAGAGTTCTGCAATCCGCGTGCTCGCATCACACTGCAGCAGCGAGTCGCTTACGTAGTGTATGATCTCAACAAACGAGGCGAGGTAGGCGTACTGGCTCATCTTCTCAGAATCTGGAACAGTGTCTTTCGGGCACACACCGCGCGGCTCTCTGCCCGGATGGTGGGGCGGTCTGGCGCTCCCGAAGCCCGCTTCCAGCTAGGGTTTCACCGAACCGAGAAACTCGAGGAACTTGGCCGAGTTTGCCTGAACCGTGGCTTTGGGCCCTGTCATTTTCACAAAAACGTTCCCGCCAGCGTCCTCAATGATAGCGCCGAGAAGCGCATAATTATCCATCGGCGCGGCGCTCGCCCCAGGCATTCCGGTGGAGTAGGTACCTTCGGTCGAAACCAGCGTCACCTTGCGCCCCCCGATTTGCTTGGACTCCACCTTCTCGGAACTGGGAGCGCCCTTGAACTGTCCAAGCCAGCGCTTGGTGTTGGACTCGATATCGCCGCCCCCCCCGGCCCCAAAGTGGAAAAAAGCGACCTCCGCGGCTTTGGACGGATCCAATCCGGGCACGGCGAGCTGGGCTTTGCGCATGGAGGAGTTCACGGTCACCCAATTCCATTCGGCGGGCCGCGAGAAGGTCAGTTCACCAACCGGGAAGGTTTTAGGCGCCTCGGACTGCGCATGGGCTGCGAGAGGAAGGAGGGCGAGGCCGGCGGAGAAAATAACGGTGTAGAGGGAACGCGGAAGAATCATGGCGAGGGAGGAGATAAACCGCGAGTATGCCGTTTGAGCGACCGGTTTCCAGAGAAAAGGGCTCCCCCGTGTCGCGGCGCCATGCGGTGTGGGGGTTGACGATGGGGAAAGGCGTGCATAGTTTGGAGGCGCGGTTTCGGGAGGGATGACCTCATCTTGTGTCCCGCCTGACTGTCTCGTTTTTCGGACTTTGGCCCGGGCGCGGAGGCGGGGCAGGGCGGCCCGGGCCATAACCAATCGAGAAGGATGCAGAAACTAGAGTTTGCTGAGGCTGTGGATGCTGTGGTTGCGAAAAACCCCCAGTTTGACCGGGACGCTTACTTTTTTCTCAAGGAGGCTTTGGACTTCACGGTGCATCAGTTTAAGAAGGTGCGCACGAGCGGCTCCGGACATGTGAGCGGCCAGCAACTGCTGGAGGGAATCCGCCAGTATGCACTCAAACAGTTTGGACCCATGGTTCCCACCGTGTTCGCCTACTGGAACCTGCAACATTGTGAGGATTTTGGAAGGATGGTGTACCACCTCATCGACGTGGGGATTTTCGGGAAGTCGGATCGGGATTCCCTCGAGGATTTTAAGGGAGGCTACTCCTTCCACGACGCTTTTGTGATGCCCTTTTTGCCCTCCGCACCGGAGAAGGAGCCCAAGCGGATCCGCCGCCGCGAACCTGCAAAACCGCGTACTAAAAAATCCTCCAAAAGCGCTTCGTCGGAATAGGTCCCGCATTTGCGCTTCCCCGCATTGGCCCCGCAAGGGGACCGCACGTTCCCCGCACACCGCCCCGCCTGCTCATGGACTACATTGAAAGAGGACGCCGGGTTCTGGCGTTGGAGCGGGAGGAACTCGAACGCATGGAGCAGCGGCTTGACGCGTCTTTCGCCGGCGCTGTGGAGGTTCTTCAAGCGTGTGTGCGCCGGAGGGGAAAGGTGGTGGTTTGCGGCATGGGGAAGTCCGGGTGTGTGGGGGAGAAAATAGCCGCCACGCTCTCGAGCACGGGCTGTCCTGCGGTGGTGCTCAGCGCGGGTAACGCGCTGCATGGCGATGTGGGAGTGCTGGCCGGGGAGGATGTGCTGGTGATGCTTTCCTACAGCGGGGAGACGGAGGAGATCGTGGCCCTGCTGCCCGCTGCGGCGCGTCTGGGGGTGCCCGTGATCGCGCTTACGGGCAGCCCGAGTTCCAGTTTGGGGCGGGCGGCAGCCGTCGTGCTCAATGTGGCGGTGCAGCGGGAGGCCTGTCCGCTGGAGCTGGCACCCACGTCCAGTACAACGGTGATGCTGGCCCTGGGGGATGCGCTGGCGATGGTGCTCTTGGAAGCACGGGGAATCACGCGGGAGGATTTCGCGCGCTATCATCCCTCGGGAAGCCTCGGGCGCAGCCTTCTGCTGCGTGTGAGTGATGTAATGCGCGGGCGCGATCAAATGGCGCTGGTACAGCCTGCGATGAGCGTGCGCGACGTTCTGGCCGAAATGACGGAGCGCAAGGCGGGAGCGGCCCTTGCTGTCGACGATCACGGACGATTGGAAGGTATTTTCACCCACGGCGATTTTGCGCGGTGGTATCAGTGCGATGCCACTATCGGGCAAAAGCCCGTCGGCCCGCTGCTCACTCGCAATCCGGTGAGCGTGGATGCGCAGCGGCTCGCCGCCGAGGTTCTGCGCATTCTCGAAACCCACCGCGTGGACGAGGTGGTAGTGCTCGACTCCGAACGCCGTCCCGTGGGCGTGGTGGATTCTCAGGATTTGGCGCGGTGGCGGTTGATTTGAGCGCGCCCTTCCGTGCTGGCTTCCTTCGGCGCCTGCGTGCAGTGCCACGGGGATGGGGGGCGCCTTGACTCTCTGGGAAGGGGCGTGGGAAGCTTGCAGTCATGTCAGAATCGCCCGCAGCTGTGCCGACGGATTTCATCCGTCAGATGATCTTGGAGGATGTAAAAGCCAACCGGAACGAAGGTTGGGTAATCACTCGTTTTCCCCCGGAGCCGAACGGGTACCTGCACATCGGGCACGCTAAAAGCATCTGTTTGAACTTCGGCCTCAGCCAGCAGTTCGCGCCCAAGGCGCGCTGCCATCTGCGTTTTGACGATACCAATCCGACCAAGGAAGAGGTGGAGTACGTGGAATCCATTCAGGCCGATGTGCGCTGGCTCGGCTTCGACTGGGGAGCGCATCTGTACTACGCCAGCGACTACTTTGAAAAACTATACAGTTTCGCGCAGCAGCTCATCGAAAAGGGCCTCGCTTATGTTGACGACCAGTCGCAGGAGCAAATGCGCCTCAGCCGCGGAACCCTCACCCAGCCCGGAACACCCAGCCCGTACCGGGACCGTTCCGTAGCCGAAAACCTCGACCTCTTCCGCCGCATGCGTGCGGGCGAATTTCAAGAGGGTGAAAGGGTTTTGCGTGCCAGAATCGACATGGCCTCGCCCAATCTCAACCTGCGTGACCCGGCCATTTATCGGATCTTGCACGCACACCATCACCGGACCGGGGATGCATGGTGCATCTACCCGATGTATGATTTTGCACATCCGCTGAGCGACGCTTTGGAGGGGATCACGCACAGCCTGTGCACCCTGGAGTTCGAGCACCACCGTCCGTTGTACGAATGGTTGATTGAGAATGTTTCGGGTCTTCCCTCGCAGCCGTACCAGCGGGAGTTCGCTCGGCTCAACCTCACCTACACGGTTATGAGCAAGCGCAAGCTGCTGCGCTTGGTCAAAGACGGCCTCGTGCGCGGGTGGGATGATCCGCGCATGCCCACCATCAGCGGCCTCCGCCGCCGCGGTTACACACCGGCCGCGGTGCGCGCATTTTGCGAAACAATCGGTCTCACCAAATATCCGGCCCTCAGCGAGTTGGAGTTGCTCGAACACTGTGTGCGCGAGGACCTCAACAGGCACGCGCGGCGCGTGTACGGCGTTTTGCGTCCGATCCGCGTCGTGCTGGTGAACTATCCCGCTGATCAGGTGGAGTATGTGGAATTGGTAAACAACCCCGAGGACGAGAGCGCCGGCAAACGGATGGTTCCGCTGAGCCGCGAGTTGTTCATTGATGCGGATGATTTCCGCGAGGAGCCTGCCGCGGGCTTCTTTCGTCTGGTGCCGGGCGGGGAGGTCCGCCTGAAGTTTGCGTTCTGCATTATCTGCCAGGAGGTGGTCAAAGATGCCGGGGGACGCATCGTCGAACTGCGCTGTACATACGACGATGCCACCCGGCGCGGAGTCAAACCCGAGGGACGCCCCAAGGTGAAGGGCACCATTCACTGGGTGAGCGCAGCCCATGCGGTGGATGTCGAGGTGCGGCTCTACGACCGGCTCTTCTCCGAGGCGCAGCCCGAGGAGGCGGCCGGCCCCGAGGGGGATTTCACTCAGTTCCTCAATCCCGGTTCACT
>JBILWF010000493.1:0-3252 GCA_044370075.1 Chthoniobacteraceae bacterium
CTTCCATTCAGGAAGCGCTGCCCGGTTCGCACTATCAGTTTGAGCGCGTCGGATACTTTTTTGCCGATCCGCTCGATTCGCAGCCCGGAAAACCGGTTTTTAATCGCGTCGTTGCTCTAAAAGACAGTTTTTCCAAACAGAAATAGGTCCCGGGTTCAACGATTAGCCCCCGATTTCCCCCATCGGGTGAGGTATTGCGAGGAGGAGAGGTGTGGAGCATTTTTTTGGGCGGTTTGGTTTCAGCGACGGTCTGCCATGACACTGCTTTTTGAAGTTCACAGCGCTTTGACTTGGGCTTTGGTGGGGCTGATCTGGCTGATCCAGATTGTGCACTACCCGCTCTTGAATGCGGTGGGTGAGGAGGCGTTCCGGGCCTATCATTTGCGTCACACTACACAGATCACGTGGCTGGTCGGGCCGCTCATGCTGGGGGAACTCGGCAGTGCGGCCGCCTTGATCCTTCAGGGCGGGAGCGACTTTTGGCTGCGGGTGAGCATGCCTCCGCTGCTTTTCACGTGGGCGTGCACGTGGCGGGTGCAGGTCCCTCTGCATGAAAAACTCTCCCGCGGATTCGATGCGCAGGTTCACCGGCGTTTGGTGCGGACGAACTGGTGGCGCACCGCCGCGTGGACGCTCCGCGGTTTATGCCTGCTGCTGACCGCTCGCTGAGCCGGCCGTGCTCAAGGGCCCGTGACCGGCCTGCGCTGCCTCCGGCAGCGTTCGCTGCAAAACTTCACTGTGTCCCACACCTTCTCCCATTTTTTACGCCATGTAAAAGGCCGTCCGCACACGGCGCAGGGCTTGCTCGGGAGATCCTGTTTTTTGACGCCCTTCATGCGGGACCGGATGCTTGGGGGCCGGCGGATTCGCCGGATTCGGCTTGGTTTAAGTCGCGAAGGCGCTGCAGGTAGGCGTTTTTTGGCGCCCGCTTCACGGGGCGTACTTCGGTGTCAAGCATGTGCCGGACCCGCTCCGAGCTTTCGGCGACCAGGCCTGCGATGAGCTGGGCCTCGGGCAGGTTTTTCCAGTATTTTTTGGGCATCTCCGACTGCATGGCATCGGTTTTGACCCGGGCGGGATTAAAAATGGACCTGTAGTAGGTGCGCCAGAGCGCGTCGAGTTGATCGGCATCAGGGGCCGCAGCGCGGTCCACGCCCGCGGTAAAGTGGAGGCGGCTGCCCTCCCAGTGCACGCAGGTATGCGGTGTGAGAATCGACCAATCCATGCCCGCAAAACGCTTTTGAAACAACGGAGCTGCGAGGCGCACGATGCGGTATTCCGGTTCAAACCACGCCACGAATTGTTCGCGGCCCGTTGCGCCGTCCGTGCCCACCTTCCGAAACCGGACAAAGGCGTGCATTTTATGGATGTCACGCCCCACCGCTTTGCACCAGTCCTGTACCTGGCGCACATCACGGTCGGTGGCCTGCGACAGCAGGTGGCGTTCTCCGCCCCGGGTCATGCGCCACAGCACGCGGTAGAGCAGCGCCCAGCGCCGCACGTCCGTGTGCGCGGCTGCGCGGCGCGCTACGTCCGGGAACACGCGCGGCACCGTGATCTCCCGTGCTTCCCCGTCTGGTTCGGTCAGGTCGGGTGCGTCGAACAGGGAGGCTTCCTCAGCGGCATCCGACCAGAGCACCGCATCGGGAGAAACACCCTCGCGGAGCAGTCGCCGCGCCGCGTCACGCCACGCCCCGTATTCCGGTTCAATGCAGACCGTACGCATGATGTGTCGTTTACAGCTCCCCGGAGCGGACAGCGGAAACGTCCAGGGCCGTTGGTGCGGGTGGGGCGTCGAAGGACAGCTCCAGTTGGGCCGGCGGCGGCAGAAATCGGGCACGCAGCGAATCGGCGTCCAGTCCCAATCTCGCCGGATGGTGGTCGGCGGTGACGATGAAGGGCAGCAGCTTCTTGATCTGAACGCGGAGCCGCAGCAGGTCCGAGAGCCGCAGCCGCGTGTAACGGCGCGCACTCAGGACGCGCTCGACGTTGCGCACGCCCAGACCCGGGATGCGCAGCAGCATCTCGCGGGAGGCTTTGTTAATGTCGACGGGAAAAAGGGCGCGGTTGCGCAGGGCCCACGCGAGTTTGGGGTCGAGGGCAAGGTCGAGGTTCGGCGCGGCGGCATCGGCGATTTCATCGACGCGAAATCCGTAAAAACGCAGCAGCCAGTCGGCCTGATAGAGCCGGTGCTCTCGAATGAGGGGAGGGGCTTTGAGGGGCAGGATGGCCGAGGGTTCGGGGATGGGGCTGAAAGCGGAGTAGTAGACCCGGCGCAGCCGGTGGGCGGTATAGAGTTTTTCGGCGCACTGCAGAATCACGGCATCGGTGGAGGTGTCGGCGCCCACGAGCATCTGGGTGCTTTGTCCGGTGGCAAAAGGCGGGGGCTTGGCCGCTCCCGTGTTGGGCTTTTGAGCACGCCGCTCGTCGATCTTTTCCCGGATGCGTCCCATCGCTTGTTCGGTTCGTGCCAGATTCTTCTCGGGAGCGAGCGTATTGAGGCTTTGCTGGCTGGGGAGCTCCACGTTAATGCTAATGCGGTCTGCGTAGCGTCCAGCGAGGGAGATGAGATCCTGCGAGGCCTCAGGGATCGTTTTGAGGTGAATGTAGCCGCGAAAGTGGTGGTCTTCCCGGAGTTGCCGGGCGACTTCGATCACCAGCTCCATGGTGTGATCGGCGCTCTGGATGATGCCGCTGCTCAGAAACAGCCCCTCGATGTAGTTGCGCTTGTAAAAATCGAGCGTGAGCTGGACCACCTCCCCGGGAGTGAACCGAGCGCGTGTGACATTGCTTGAGCGCCGGTTTATGCAGTAGTGGCAGTCATAAAGGCACGCGTTGGTCAGCAGCACCTTCAAAAGCGAGATGCACCGGCCATCCGGCGTGTAGGAGTGGCAGATGCCGGCCCCGCCTGTGGAACCCACGCCGGGGCTGTTGCGCGAATCCTTTCTCGCCGCGCCGCTGCTCGCGCACGAGGCGTCGTATTTGGCCGCGTCGGCCAGAATTTCAAGTTTGCGTTGGAGCTCCATCAAACGAGGGGTGGAACGGCTCGGAAACCGTCCGAGCCCGCATTCTGCCGCAGGCCCTGCCAAAGCGGAAGAGCAGAGGTCCGTTGGCGCTCTTTTTACCCAGCCCGGGGGCCGGCGCGTGACGATTGCGTCGAGCCTCGCCCCTCGCCCCTCAACTCCACCAGCTTCGCAGCGTGGCCAGATCCCGTTTTGTCGCGCCAATCAGGGTCCGCAGATCGGCTTCGTT
>JBILWF010000085.1:0-7450 GCA_044370075.1 Chthoniobacteraceae bacterium
GCACTGGTTGGGCTCCAGTTCCACCGGCACCGCGCGGCTGGTGTCCCGCTGGCTGGCGGTGACTTCGTCGGGAAACACCGCCTCGCCCGGCGGCAGGTCATCGTAGTCGGAGAAGCCCTTGCGGCCCGTGTTGTGCGTGCGCGGAATGACATACATGCAGCCGTTCGCCTGGGTGGAGGGATCGATGGCGAGCCAGACGGTGACGACCTCGATGGGCGCGATCATGGTTTTCCAGTAGTGCGAATCTTCGTGCCATGGCACCCGCTTTCCGTTGCCGCGCGGCTTGCAGATGAAGTGGCTGGAAAAAAGCGCGATGTCCGGCCCGATGATCGGCTCCACCAAGTCGAGCACCTCGCCGGCAAACAACCATTCGAACAGCTCTGGATTTTGAAAGTGCGGCACATCCATCGCCTCCGGACGCACTCCATCCTCCAGCCGGCCGAGGATTTGCTCGAAGCAGTTCTTCAAGCCATCGAACTTCGTCTGCGGAAAAACTGGCTGTCGGAAGATATGATAGCCTTCGCGGTGGTAGGCCGCCACATCTGCGGTCTGGATGCGGGAAGGATCGGGTTGGGTTGGGTTCATGCGATTGGGGTGGTGAATGACGAACGGGAAAGACAGGGTCAGATCATCGGCTTGACCCCGTGGAAGAAATCCATCTCCTCCAACTCGGCGCGCAAAGCCCGTGTTTGAGCGGCATCCAGAGCCGCGCAGGGCAGTCGCGGCGGGCCGACTTCGACGCCGAGCATCGCCATGACCGCCTTGGTCGCACCCATGTATCCGTGCGAGGCGAGCGCCCGGATGATGCGGACGGACTTCATTTGTTCTTCGCGGGCCGCGGTGAAATCGCCGCGTTGAAACGCACCGATGACGCGGAGGTAGATCGGCGCGGCGAAGTTGAAGGAACTGCCGACCGCCCCCGTGGCGCCGAGAGCGAGCGCGGCGAGCAGCATTTCATCGAAACCAAATGGGATGTCGAAAAGCCCCTCATGCGAGGATCGGCAGAGCTGATACTCCATGAGATTGCTGCTGGTGAACTTGATGCCCGCCAGATTCGGGATGCGCTCAGCGGCGTGGGTAAGGAACTCAGAGGGCGACAGAGTGAGGCCCGTCATGGTCGGGATCTCATAGTAGTAAAAGGGCAGCTCCGGCGCGGCGGAGGCGACTTGAGCCATGCTGGCGACGAGCGTGCTGACCTGGCCCGGCTTGAAATAGGAAGGTGCCAGCGCACTCACCGCCAATGCGCCGAGTTCCTGCGCCTGCGCGGTCAAAGAACAGGAATCCGCGAGGCAGTTCGCCCCCACATGCACGATAACCTTGAGCGCCGAGCCGCGTGTCACCTCCAACCACCGTGCCGCCAACGCCCGCCGCTCCTCCAACGTGAGCGAGCTGCTCTCTCCGGTGGTGCCGCCGATGAAGGCATGGCTTACGCCCGTGCTCAGCAAGTGCGCGGCTTGCTTCTCGACGATGGCGAGGTTCAGCGGGCCGTCTGCGTGAAACGGCGTGTGCGTAGCGGCCACGAGGCCCTGGATGCGGTGTGGATTCATGGGTTCCACATGATAACGCGACCCAACGCGAACCACTGCAAGGAAACTACCTGTCCTTTTTGGGAACAGGTGGACGCTGCAAGGTCTCGCCACGGACAAACGTGGGCATGATGAGGTGCCGGCTTTTCCTCAAGGGCACACCGCTTCCCAGCGCGACCACCAGGTGCTCCAGCTTTTTGGCAAAAGCATCGGGTTGGCGTTCATAACGGGCGGGCTCGGGGACGAGGTGAGTCAGGAAACCGTCATGGTCCCGCGACACAAGGGACATTGCCGCCGGGACCGCCACACCTTGCTGGGCCAGAAACGTCAGGGCCGTGGCCGCATGTCTGGCTTCAAAGGTGAAGATGCCCGTCGGGCGTTCGTGGCTGGCCCAAATGCCGTGCAGAGCCTGAATCACACTCGCTTTTGAGTCTTCGATCGGAAGCACCTGCAAACTCGCCCCTTCCACCGCCTCCACCCCCTCTCGAAACCCCCGCAGACTTTCTTCATCGCCCGCAAGTGGCACGGCCGGAGCCAAAACCGCCAGACGTCGGTGCCCTAGGCCCAGCAAGCGTGCCGCAGCATGACGCGAGGCCGCCCGGAAGTCCGTGTCCACCTGCGGTAAGGCCACCCCGGCATGACAGGAGCCCGCAATCACCGCGCTGAACTGACCTTTTTCAAACCACCGCTGCATCGCCACCGTCGAGCGATACAGAATCCACACCACTCCCTGATGTCGCGCCACCAGCGACTCCAGCGCCGCCGCAGGAGCCCGGCGAAACGCCGCCGTCTCCACCACGATCTGCAAGTGCCAACCCGCTCCCTGCAATCGCGACCTCAGCGCATCCATCCACAGCAGCGTAGCCGACGGCAAGGTCTGCCATGGCGCAGGCAGCAGCATCACCGCCAGTTTTGCCAATGGCGGTCGCCCTTTCTTCACTTGGCCGACCAACTGCCTTCGCCTGCCATTTGCTGTGCGGATGAGCCCTTCCTTCTCCAGCACCGCCAGCGCCGCGCGAATCGTATTCCGCCCCACCTCCAATTCGCCAGACAGGTCCATCTCCCCTGGCAACACCTGCGCCCAATCCCCGCGCTCCAAACGCCGCCGCAAGTACCCCGCCACCTCAATCGGCAGCGAGGAACGACGAGGAAGACGGGAGTTCGGATTACCTCGATCATTCATGGAGTGAGGTCTCCCCGGGTCGTTAACGTGCCGGCACGCAACGCGGCCGGCGGCGCGAACGACAGGGCGGTGAGAAGCGTGATGTGGATGAGCCGGCCTGGCTTGGCTTCGTCGGGGGTGAGGTTCGCGTTCCACAGGGCCACCCACCGGTCCTTGAAGAAGGCAATGGCGCTGCAGTGATTGCCTTGGAGTTCGTGTTTGGAAGGATCGCTGATGAAATAGCGTTCGATGACAGGCTCATACACTTCGTATGAACGCCACGCCCCTTCGGCTGCGGGCTCCTGGTCTGCTTGCAGAACATCTAGCGGAGCCATCAGGGGGCCGCGTTGAGGGTGAGTGTGGGCTTCATGGTCATCCTTCAACGGGGCTGTGGGCGGCGGCTGAACTTCGCCTGCAATTGATAAGAAATTGCTTTTTGCTCGGTTTCCGCAGCCCGCGCGCGCGGTATCGTCGCGGGGCGCGCTAAAGCGCGAGGTGTCGTTGTGGGGCGGGGCGCTCAGAAGGGGCGAGGCCGGGGCAAGCAGCAGGGCAACAAGGATGGGCGAGAAGCCCGAGAGCAGGGGTTTCATGGGGGCGAAGCTCGGTGTGGAGGATGCGATCTTTGGAGGGTAACCCAAAGGCGGGGCTGGGTGGATGGGTGGGCCCGAGGGGCTACGCGTCAGTGAACGGGCCGGCACCGCGTGTAGCGAGGGCCTCGCGGACTTTGATGCCGCTCAGGAGGGCGGGGCTGGTTTTCCCGTGCAGAGCGAGCGCGGCGGCGACGCCCGCGGCTTCGCCCATGGCCATGGCGGTGACGGTGACGCGGGTGGAGGCGTGTGCGCCCCGCGTGGCGCTATGGCAGCGGCCGGCCACCAGAAGGTTCTCGATTTTTTGAGGAACCAGCGAGCGGTACGGGATGTCGTAGGGCTCGGGTTGGACTTTTTTGGGGTCGAAGTCATTGGCTCTGCCTTCGACGGTTTTGTTCGGGTGTAGGTCGAGGTACCAGCACCCGGTGGCGATGGCGTCCTCGAAACGGCGCGACTGCATGAGGTCGTCCTCGCTTAGCACATGCAGTCCGACGATGCGTCTGGATTCGCGGACGCCGATCCACGGGTAGGCCTCCATGAAGTAAGCGTCTTTGAAGGCAGGAACGTCGCGTTTCCAGGCAGTGAACATGGCATGCGCATCGGCGCGGCCCTGCATTTCGGCTCGGGTTAAGTCAGCCGCATTGGTGGGGTCGGCGGGAACGCGGACGCCGTGCACGTAGACTTCGTTTTTTCCGAAGAGGAACATAACCCCGGGGCCGTAGTAGAACGGCAGTTCGCCCCGTTGCTGGGCGGCCTTCAGGGTGGCGCGGCAGGCGCTTCCGACGGTGGAATCGGCGGTGACGTTGTTGATGCGGAAGTGGAGGGTGAGGGGTTGGACTTCCTTGTTCTGTTCGAAGGGGACGCCGGCCCAGGCGGCGACGTCCGCATCGCCGGTGCAGTCGATGACGACTTTAGGGCGGATGGTGACGAGACCATCCTTGTTCGCGATGGTAACGGATTCGACGCGTCCGGAGGTGCTGTGCACATCACAGACAAAGCTGTTGAAGAGAACGCTCAGGTTTTCTTTCTCCGCCTGGAAGAGGCGATCGAGGAGCAGCTTGAATTCAAACGTGTTGGGAATGGTGGGGTTGTGCTTCGAAACGGTGCGGGCCTCCGGGGCGCACACGCCGGATTTGGCCAGCATTTCAAGCGCCAGCCCGCGAACCACGATGCGGTGGGTGGTGATGTGAGCGATGCCGTCAAAGTAAGGGAGTCCGACGCTGGTGATGATGCCGCCGGCAAAGGGGGCTTTTTCGACGAGAAGCGTTTTTGCTCCGGCGCGTGCCGCGGCGAGGGCGGCTGCGCTCCCGGCGCAGCCGCCGCCGCACACAAGGACATCCGTCTCGAGGATGCGCGGTGCTTGTCGGGTGGCGGGAGCGGTGGATGCAGCCAAAGGGATGGCGGCTGCGGCGGCGGAGGCGGCTTGAAGAAAGGTTCGCCGGGTTTGGGGAGTGGAGGGGTCCATGGGCTGTTTGGGGGAGTTAATTTTTGGAGAGGGTTTCATCCATGCACAACAGCGTGCTTGCGAGGGTAGTGAAGGCGGCGAGTTCTGCTCTTTCGAGAGTCGGATCCGGGGGGCGATCGCCATTGGCAAGGAGGGCGGAAGCGCCGGCAGGGTCGCGTTTGTAGGACGCCAGATTGCGCTCGAAGGCGGCGTGGAGGATGCCGAGTTGGGTGGGCGAAGGGTGGCGGGAAAGGACCATTCGAAAACCGTATGTCAGGCGTTCATCCACGGTGGACCCGCCCTCCAGCATCATGCGCTGTGCGAGAAAGCGTGAGGCCTCCAGATAGGTGACGTCGTTCATTAGATTGAGGGCTTGGAGTGGCGTATTGCTGCGGGGGCGTTGAAGGGTGCAGGTCTCGCGGAAGGGCGTTCCGAAGGCGAGCATGGCCGGGTGGGGAATGCTGCGCTTCCAATACGTGTAGAGGGTGCGCCGGTAGAGGGCCTCTCCATGATCCTGGCGGTAGCGTTTGATCGTGTCCGCGCTGGTCGGGGCCAGGGTTTCGTAGATGCCCTCGGGATGATAGGGGCGGACGGGCGCGCCGCCGATTTTCGGAACCAGCAGTCCGCTGAGCGCGAGCGCTTGATCACGCAGCGCTTCGGCGGTGAGTCGAAAGCGTGGGCCCCGAGCGAGCAGGCGATTCTCTGGATCTTTGGAAGCGATTGCCGGCGGGATGTGAGAGGTTTGTCGGTAGGTGGCACTGGTGACGATGAGGCGGATCATTTGTTTGATATCCCAACCGGTGCGGATGAACTCACTGGCGAGCCAGTCAAGAAGCTCGGGATGGCTTGGGGCATCGCCTTGCGCGCCGAAGTCCTCGCTGGTCTTCACCAGGCCGGAGCCAAAAATCTGCTGCCAGAGCCGATTGACTGCGACGCGGGCGGTCAGCGGGTTTTCCGGGCTGACCAGCCACTTCGCCAGGCCGAGGCGGTTTTTTGGAAAGTGAGCGGGCATGGGCGGGAGGATCGCGGGTGTTGCGGGAAACACTTTTTCCCCCGGCTTGTCATACGCGCCTCGAACCAAGATGAACGTGTCGCGGGGAGACGTCATCTCTTCCATCACCATGCTCGCGGGGTATTGCAGTTCGAGGTCCTGGATCTGCTGAGTGGTGGCGAGGATTTTCTCATCGATCCGACGCAGCTCGGGCAGCGTGGCTTCGTAAGCATCCTTGAGGAGTTTCTGTTCGTGGATCGTCCGGTTCTCCTCGGGTTTTTTCGCGAGGGTGAAGATCGATGCAGGAACCAGCTGAGCGGGGTCTTGGGAGGTTGCCTCGACATGCCAACGCACCCAGCCCGTGTTGGCCCGGGTTCCAACGGTAATCCGGAGTTTTGTCGCGAGGTCTTTGGCCTCCAGAGGCGGGTCCAGCCTGAAGACGAGACTCTCGCGCTTCCCGGATTTGAGGCGCAGGTTATGGGGCGCCCGGTTTCCGGTCCTCAAAAGCGGTTGGATAACTTGGATCGGAAGCGAGGTTTCGAATTCTGCTGCCCGGAGTTTTAATGGCGCTTGAGTTTCCCCGAGAATCGCGGTCACTTCGAAACGGTTGATCCGGAAAGTCGCGTCCTCTCCATCGGGCTCCCCGACGAGGCGGATCGCGGTGATCGACCCGTGAGTTGGAGCGGTGATTGCACTGAAACTCCAAAAGTCGTCCCCCACTTGGGTGCCGGTTTTAACAGCTCCCTCGGCGAGTTCGGTTGGGAGTCCATGGTTTTCGACGGTTTGGAAGTGAAGGCGTTCCCAGGGAACGGTTTCGCTTCGCAGGTTTTGGACCCACGAGCTGAAACCTGGGGATGGCTGGGAGAGGATCTGCTGGCGGCTTGCTTGAAGTTGGGCGAGATCGCTTTCGAGGGTGGACTTCTTGGAGTCGAGTTCGGGCACCGGCACTTTGAGGACGGGGGGAGCACTGGCGTTGGGCTTGGCGGCCCGGTTGCCGGCGCCTTGTTCAGGCACATTGTGAAAAAAGGCCTTCAGGGAGTAGAAATCGCGCTGAGTGAAGGGGTCATATTTGTGGTCGTGGCAGCGACAGCAGTTGAACGTCTGACCGAGCCAGACCGCAGCGGTTGTTTCCACGCGATCGGCGGCGTATTCGGCGAGGAACTCCTCCGGAATGATGCCGCCTTCCTCGTTGATCATGTGGTTGCGGTTGAATCCGGTGGCGATGCGTTGGGACAGGGTGGGTTTGGGAAGGAGGTCGCCCGCGAGTTGTTCGATCGTGAACTGATCGAACGGTTGATTCTGGTTGAAGGCTTGGATGACCCAGTCCCTCCAGGGCCACATTTCGCGGTCGCGATCCACCTGATAGCCGTTGGTATCTGCGTAGCGAGCGGCATCAAGCCAAGGGAGTGCCATGTGTTCCCCGTAGTGGGGGGAGGCCAGAAGTCGGTCTACCGCGGCTTCATAGGCGTTGGGTGAGGAATCGGAGAGAAAAGCCTCCAGCTCTCTGAGGGTTGGCGGGAGGCCGGTCAGGTCGAGGGTGACCCGACGGAGGAGGGTTTCCTTGGAAGCGGCCGGCGAGGGGGCGAGGCCCTCGCGCTCCAGTCTTGCGAGAACGAATGGGTCGATCGGGTTCACGGGCCAGTCGGCGAGGCTGACCGCTGGCGGGGCGACGCGTCGAATGGGTGCGAAGGACCAATGCCGTTCATACTTCGCTCCGCCTTCGATCCAGCGCCGTAGAAC
>JBILWF010000086.1:0-7443 GCA_044370075.1 Chthoniobacteraceae bacterium
AAGTTCGCGAAAATAATCGCGGTGCGTCCGGTACACAAATGCAAGAATCTCCGCTACAGCGCGATAGAGATTAAAAGGGATCGGCTTTCCAACCGCTCCAAATTTGTAAAGCATGCGCGCGACGGGCGGATTTTCAACGATCGGCACCCCCATCTCGGCGGCAACCTTCTTGATGCGGCGCGCAAAGGCCTGCTCCCCGCGGGCCACCACCACCGGGGCGGATTCGTTGGCGCGGTCATACCGGAGCGCCACGGCAAAATGCACCGGGTTGGTGACCACCACATCCGCCGTCTCCAGCGACTTGAGCATCTGCCGCTGCAGAATGCGCCGTGCGAGCGCGCGGAGGGCGGACTTGATCTTGGGATCCCCCTCCGTTTGTTTCATTTCATCGCGCACCTCCTGTTTGGTCATCATCAACTGCTGGCGCACGCTCTGCCACTGGTAGAAATAGTTGAAGGCCGCGATGGCCCCGAGCGCCATCACGCAGCGCCACAGCAAGATCATGCTGGCATCCGCAATAAACTCTCCGAGGCGCGGGAGGGGCACGGGCACTCGGAAAATCGGGTCGGAGAGCACCTTGTCCACGCCGCTCCAGATCACCCACCCGATGACTGCGATGCGAAACGCGTCCAGCGTAACACGCACCAACCCCTGGGAGGAAAAAATGCGCTGGAATCCCGTAACAGGGTTGAGCCGGTCCAAATTGAGGGTCAATACCTTGGGCGTGAAACGAAACCCGCTCTGGACGCCACCCAGCAGAACGCTCGCCAGCAGGCACGCCCCCGAAATGGGCAGCAGCAGCCTCAGTCCCGTGGAAACCGCCTGCGCCGCCCAAGGCCCGGCCGCCTCCGGGCGCACGGCGTAGGTTCCCAGATGCCCGAAGATGCCCACGGCAATGGAGGCGGTTTGCTCCACCAAATGCCGGCTCAAAACCGCAATAGACCAGACGGCGGCGAGCAACACGCCCACCATCTGCAGGTCGGGGGCCCGGGCAAAATTGCCCTTTTCATGCGCCTCCGCAAGCCGCTTGGGCGTGGGCTGTTCGGTTTTGTTGCTGGGCTCGTCGGCCATGAAGTCGGGTTAAATTTTTAGGAACCGCCCCTCAGGGCAGCAGGCGGAGCATCCAATCGGGTGCCTCCTGAAAGCGCTCCAGCGCGAGTTGCGCAACCAGGCGCATTGTCAGACCCAAAACCATGAGCCCCGTGACGATACGCACGGCGAAGCTTTCCGAAAAAACCTGAATGGCCGGCGCGGCCTTCCCCAAAATTGCAAAGGTCACGGTAACCACGAAATTCACGGCCACCAGCGGGGCGGCCATCTGCATTGCGAGCAGGAATATTTTGCCGGTTACCTCCACCAGCAACGTGCCGCTCTCGGCCGACATCCGCAACCCGCCAAAGGGCGCGAGCGAATAGCTCTTAAGGTAGGCGGCAAACATAGCCTGGTGCGCTCCGGAGGTGAGGAAAACCACCGTGCCGAAAGCGGTCAGCAGGGAAGTCACGGCGTTGGCCGAATCGCCCGTGTTCGGGTCGAGCTGCTGGCCCATGGAAAATCCCAGTTCCGAGGCAATCACCTGCCCGGCAATTTCAATCGCGTAGGCGGTCAAACGGATCGTCCATCCCATGAACAGCCCTACGACAAATTCGAACACCATCCAAAGGACGATCGTGCCCGCCCCGAGGGCGGCGCCATTAGGAATTTTTTGCGTTCCCGCCACGAAAAACGCCAGCATGAGCGCCAGCAGCACGCGCACGGTCAGGGGGATGGTGCGTGCCGAGTAGAGCGGGGAAAAAAGCATCAGGCCGGTCGCCCGCAGCGCAGCCAGAAACCAAACGAGAAGAATTTCCCCGTTCACAGGAGCGTTCGTTTTGCGCCCGCTAACGCGCCGCCTCGGGCAGGCGGTTGATGAAGGCGATGGTGAAGTTCATCAGCAACCGCAGGATCCAGGGCGCGGAAACCACCATCACAATGCCGAGAGCGGTCACCTTAGGGATGAAGGAAACGGAGGGTTCCTGAATACTGGTTACGGACTGAAGCACACTCATGATGACGCCGACGACCACGGCGGCAATGAGCACGGGGCTCGAAACGGCGAGGGAAGTTGCGACCAGTTCCCGGAGAATGTCTACGGACTGCTCGATGCTCATAACACGAAGCTCTCCACGAGCGAACGCACAATCAAGTGCCAGCCGTCCACGAGAACAAACAACAGGAGCTTGAAGGGAAGGGAAATCATCATCGGCGGCATCATCATCATCCCCATCGACATGAGCGTGGAGGACACGAGGAAATCAATCACCAGAAACGGCACGTAAATGAAAAAACCCATCTGAAATGCGGTCCGCAACTCGCTCAGAATGAAGGCCGGGATAACCACCACGGCGGGAAGCTCATCCTTGCTGGTGGCGCCGGAGCCGGAGAGCCCCAGAAAAAAATCAATCTCCCCCGGGCGGGTTTGCTTGATCATGAAAGACTTGAGGGGCACCAGCGCCTTTTCCGCGAATTCCACTGTGTTGAGCTGCTTGTTGAAGTACGGTTGGAGGGCCTCTTCGTTCACGCGCTTGAGCGTGGGCATCATTAAAAACATGGTGAGAAAGAGGGACATTCCCACCAAGATCTGGTTGGAGGGGGCCCCCTGCAACCCGATGGCGCCGCGGACAAATCCCAGCACAATGACGATCCGCGTGAAGCTCGTCATCAGCATCAAGATCGACGGCGTCAGCGTCAAAATCGTCATGAGCACGACGATTTGAATGGCGCTGGAAACATTCGCGGGTTCCGAAGCGCCCCCGAGGGAGAAAGTGAGCGAGGCGCCTCCGGCGCCTGGGGCTGCGGGCTGCTGTGCCCATGCGCTCAGACCGCCTCCGAGAAGCAGCAGCACCGCCAGCACCCATCCCCAGCCGGAGCGGGTTCCGGTGCGGGCTGTCAAGCCCTGCGCTGCATACGTCTTTTGCGTTTCGTTCATTGCCCCGGGTCCTTCTCCGGTTTTGGGTTTGCTGCCGCATCCTCGGGGGCGGGGATCAGTTGGCGAAAGTCGACCTTGTCTCCCTCTCCGCCATCCAAGGGGCAGAGATAATCGATGCGGCCGGGGCAAACCCCCAAAAGCATCTTCCGGCCCTCGTAGTCCACCACCGCCAGAAACTGGCGCTGCCCCAGAGCCCGGGTTTCCTCCACCTGCAGCTTCCGGGCGCCCCGGGCACCGGAGCGCCATCCGCCGAGAACGTTTCCGCGGTAAAACAGAATCATCCCGGCGCACAGGAACAGAAGAATGGCCACGATGTAGCCAAGGGTCTGCATGGCGCCCGCACTGGGAGGAAGCGTCTGGAAACCGTGCGTACCGCCGGCCACCCGGGCCGCTTGAGGCGCGGCTTGGTTCGCGGAGACCGAGCTGCTTGTTACGGTCTCCTGAGCGAGCACCCAAGCGGGAAAAAACATTATCCAGAGTATGGCGCTCACCCGGGAGCGAAACCCCTGAAAAGGCCATACGGGGAGATCCATACGGCGAGTTGCGGCCGCCCTTAGGCTGCGCCCCCCACCATCATGGTCACCTTGATCGCAAACTTTTCCTCCACCACCACCACTTCGCCCAAGGCAATCAGTTTGTCGTTAATGTAAAGCCCCACCGGGTCGTCCGCGCGCTGTCCCAGCTGCACCACCGTCCCGGGCTGCAACTCCAACACATCACGCATGGCCATTTGGCAGGATCCAAGCCGGACGGAAAGTTGCACCTTTACATCCAGAACCGTACTCAACCGGGAGTCATCGAGAGCGTTAACCATAACTATTCTTTGGGAATCCTATCGTTCAAATGCACCGCGAGGCGCCCGTTTTCCACACCAATGGTGCCGAAAAACTCATCGCCTTCGGAAACTTTTACCCGGGTTTGATCAATCAACTCCTGAGGAAGCTGGATCAAATCCCCCACCGAAATTACGGCAGCATCGCCAAGACTCACCTGGCGAACCTGCCACTCCGCGGTGATGGGCACCTCAATCGCCGCATACGGCGCCCGCCAGTGCAGCGGCTTGGAACGCATCTCCTGAACCGGACGCGCCGCCGGACTTGGTGCCTTCCCCGCCACGTGCTCCACCAGCGAAAAGGGAACCGCCAGCGTCATCTGCTCGGCAAGCTCACCCATTTTGAGTTCCGCCTTGAATACAAAAAAGGCGCAGTCATCCGAGGCAATCTGCAGGAAACGGCATCCGGTTTCATGAGCCACAATCCGCGGCGGACCTGCCTTGACCCCTTCAAACGTATCCAGCCATTCCTTCAGAATAAGCACCACCAGTTCATCCAGCAGGGCCACCTCGATCTCCGTCGGGTTGCGCTCCGCTTCGGTAATCACCCCCTGCCCCCCAAGCAACCGGTTGGCGAGCGCAACACTCGTCCGGGGACGGATCTCCAGAACCCCCGCCCCCTCCAAGCCGTCATACTGAAAGACTGACAAATGCGTCGGCTGCGAAACCGAATCGCAGAATGCACGGAAAGGCATGCTCTCGCACTGAACCGAGGCACGCTCGCAGGTGATCTCCAGCCGCAAAAAAGTCGCTAAACGCGCCGCAAGATTCTGCGCGTATTTCTGATGGAGCGAGGAATACTGGTTGGAATCCTTCGGCGTGAGAAAACCAGGCTTCCGGAAGTTGTAAGCTTCCACCAAACGGGCGGGCGCCGTGCGGCGCACCCCCTGTGGAGTGTACAGCACCACCTCCCCGGAGGCCGGGCTCTCGGTCAAATTAGAATTCGGGGTTTCTTCGCTCATTCCTGCTTATTGCACAACCCAATCGGTGAATAAAACTTCCTTCACTGCCGCGGTTTCCATAGCCTTGTTGAAACGGGCAGCCAGTTCCGATCCGATCACGGACCGCGCGCTGGTGGCCTCCAGATCGGACTGGGAACGCGCACCGAAAATCTGCAGCGCAGCGTCCTTCAACTTCGCCTCGTTCTCCTGAATCAACTCGGCAATCCGCGCGTCATCACTCACCACGGTGAAGCTGCAGCGCAAGTACCTGGTTCCCATGGATCCCGCAAGATTGGACACCACAGGCGGGAACTTGTACTGCCACCCGTCCTTAGTTTTGGACGCCTTGCCGGTCTCGTTCTTCTTCCCGTCCTTTTTCTCGTCCTTACCGTGCCCGTCTTTTTTGTCCTTCCCAGCATCCTTGGCGGGCTCCGGATGCGCTGGTGCCGCGGCGGCCGCCGCCCCGCCGCCCTTGGCAGCGTTTTGGATCTGGGGCACCAAAGCAAACTTGACCGTCGCGAACGAAATGAGCGGCATGGCGACCAGAACGGCCGCCAATGGAATCATAGGATTCGCGGGTTTGGGTGCGGGAGCCTCTTCGCCTGCAGCTCCGGGTGGAGGAGTGGGGTCGGACATAGGGTGGGTTGTGCTGGGGGTGGGGCTGAAAGAGGGCGGCCACGAGAGCCGCCCCCTTTCGAAAACATTACCTAATTCAAGCTAGCGTGTCAAAACGCCGGACCGATTTACCGCTTCAGATTCACCACTTCCTCCATCATGGCGTCGGTGGTCGAAATGACACGGGAACCCGCCTGGAAAGCCCGCTGGGTGATAATCATGTTTGAGAACTCTTCTCCGAGGTCCACGTTGGAGAGTTCCAACCCGCCGCCATTAATCGCCCCGAGGCCACGGTTGCCGGGGATGAGGTTTTCAATGTTGTCGGCTTCAAAAGGCCCGTTGAAACGGCCAGCCGTATCCACGCCAGAGAACATGTTGGACCCCTCTCGGATGAGCGCACCCGGATCCTTGAACGCTTGGAGTAACACATAGCCCGAACGGAAGGTCTGTCCGTTAGAGAGAATCACGCTGATCTCCCCCGTCGCCCCCACGTTAAAGGTCCGGATACGGGGCGCCAGATCCGCGGCTTCCGCCCGCGCAAGACCGCTCAGCTTGTTGTTGCTGGTATCCACAAGGTCGTAGTCCTTGTCCAAGTCAAAGCTGATCTTCACGTCGCCCACATTCAGAGCGGGGGTGTAATAATTACTGAAGCTCAACGCAGGGAATTTGTACGTGCTTTGCCACACAGGATTCGACGGTGTGAACTCATACACATCGACCTCAGCATCGGAAGTTGTGTTCGTGTCCGTGAGCGAGGACGAGAGCGTTACCGTGTTTGTTGCGGTGTCGATGCTGGTGATGAAGGCCCCTGCCGCACCTTTTCCGGAGAGCACCTGCATTCCGACAGCCAGATTACTCACATCATCCAAGATGAGTGTGTTTGTCCCCGCGGTCGCATTTGAACTGATGGAAGCCTTGGGTCCCTCTCCCGCGTCCGTAGCAGGAGAACTCATTGTGATCGTCGGATCAAAAGAATAAGTGCCGGCGGCGTCCATGCTCAGCGCATCAGACAGAGTGAGAACTCCGGTGGAAACATTTACATCCGTGATGATGTGCCCAGAGGCACCAGTCCCCGAGCTGATCCGCATTCCTGTCACAAGTTTCTCCGCTACGGCCGTAGGTACGGTCAGGAAGGGCAAACCTCCGGTGCCAGTCCCAGTAACACCCGAAATCCCCCCATTGGCCACCGTGCCAACCGTATTACCAGCCACCGTGATCGCGCCGGATCCCGCAGCTTTATTAACCCGGCTCACCACCGTTCCCGCAGGAATCCCCGCGGCACCAAGATACTGTCCAGGGCTGAAGGTGCCGACTGTTGTCAGATCCTCTAGCGCAGCATACGGGCTGCCCTTGTACAGAATGAGCCCCGAGGTGCTCGGCGGCTGGGTCGTCGTGATGGTGGGCTTCTTGTCAAGCGTCACCACATTTCCAGAGATACTCACCACCTTTGTTCCATAAGGGATACCTGCCCCTGAAACCACCATACCCGCAGCAACCCCTTCGACACTCGGAAGTTCCACCGTATAGAGTTCTTGGTTTAGCGACTTGCCGATCACCGTGAGATTGTCCTGCGGCCCCTTCACGCTTATGCTCTTATTGACGGAATTATACTCCACCACCGTCTTCGCACCCGCCGCGCCCTGAACCCGGTACCCCTGCTGGGTGACCATGTAGCCATCCGAATCCAAGCGAAAGTTCCCCGCGCGGGTCGCCATCAACTTGCCGGAACTCACATCCTTCACCATGAAAAAGCCCGAACCCGCAATAGCCAGATCGCTGTTATTGGCCGAGGTTTGGATGGTCCCCTGGGAGAAGATCGCGGACACCGCCTCGATCTGCACGCCGCCTCCGATCTGCGTCGGCGGGATTTTCACGCCTGTGTTCGACTGGTTCGGCACAAGCGGACGCAGCAGGTTGGAGAACGTGTCCGAGTACTGTGCCCGGGAGGCTTTGTACCCGACCGTGTTGACGTTCGAGATGTTGTTCGAGGTGACTTGAATTCCTTCCGCGAAAGACTTCAGGGCACTGACTCCGACATTGAGGCTGGCTGATAAGGGCATGACAGAAAAGAGTTAGGGGTAGAAGAGAGG
>JBILWF010000087.1:0-7407 GCA_044370075.1 Chthoniobacteraceae bacterium
GGTTTTGGGGAACGATCCTTGGTGGACGGCTGATGCCTTTTCCGTCCAGATCGCAGGCAAGCGGAAGTCCGCTTCCAAAAAGTTTCTCGGTTACAAGCTGGTGGAGGGGCTTCCGGAGTTTCGCTACCGATGGGGTGAAGAGGAGGTGTTTGAGTCCATTCATCCCCTGGGAGAGGGGTTGGAAATACGGTACCGGATTCCGGGTTTGAAGAGCCCGGTGACGGTGCTCACCGGGGGGGAGGGATGCGTGTGGAGCAGTCCGCAGGGGAAGAGTTTTCCTGACCGCCTCGAGATTGCCCCGGCTCGGAACGGGGAGTTTTCGGTGGTGGTGCTTCCGAAAGACACGTTTACGTCTCCGGCGAGTCCGGGCACCGGTGGCAAAAACGAGAAGCCCGCCAAATCCGTGAAACCGCAGTAAGCCAGGAGCTACCCCGATATGAAAAAGATTCAAAACAGATCACAGCATGGGATGCGGAGGCCTTTGGCGGCGGCACTGGGAGCGATTGGAGTGGCGGGATGCGCCCTGTGCGCGGTCGCACAGGACACGCCCGCGGGTGCGGGAAAGACGGCAGCCGCGGGGGATGGAAAGGCTGCCGGGGCCCCGGCGGGGAACACGGCATCCCCCGGGGGAGTCGCGCCCAAATCCTTTAAGTCGTCGCCCGCGGAGGAGTCGGTTTTTCGGAAGTATTTTCAGACCACGGAGGTGAAGGGGCCGGCCGGGGTGGATGCGCAGGTGGGTGGATTGATCGCGCTCTCGAAGGGGCGCATGGCGGCGGTCTTTCACCGGGGGGAGGTTGGGATTTGGGATCCTGCGACCGGGCAGTGGACGGTTTTTGCCGAGGGATTGCATGAGCCGCTCGGGATTTTAGAGGAGTCGGAGGGCAGTTTTTTGGTGATGCAGCGCCCGGAGTTGACGCGTTTGCGGGACGAGGATGGGGACGGCAAGGCGGATGTGTATGAGACCGTGTGGGATGGGTTTGGGATGACGGGCAACTACCATGAGTTCGCCTTTGGGCCGGTGCGCGGCGAGTCGGGCAAGGTTTACGTGGGATTGAACCTGGCCTCCAACGGGGACACGGTGCGCAAGGAGGTGCGGGGGCCGTGGCTGGAGGTGGGGGTTCCACGGGAGGAGTTTTACGGCCCGGGCTTCAAAAAGATGAGTGCCCAGGTTGGGCGTATGTATTCGCGGGTGCCGTGGCGGGGATGGATCATGGAGGTGGATGTGGCCGCCCGCAAAGCGGCCCCTTTTGCGAGCGGGTTCCGTTCTCCGGACGGGTTGGGTTTCGACGGGAATGGAAATTTGCTGGTGTCGGACAACCAAGGGGACTGGCGGGGAACGAGTGAGCTGCATGTGGTGAAGAAGGGTGGCTTCTACGGACACCCGGCTTCGCTCCCGTGGACCTCGGGGTGGGGGAGTGAGCCGCCTCTCTCGGTTCCGCTGGAACAGCTCAACGCATGGCGGACTCCCGCGGCGGTGTGGTTTCCGCAGGGGAGTGTGGCGAATTCGCCCACGCAGATGGTACGGATTCCGGCTACGGCGGCGTGGGGGCCTTTTGGCGGGCAAATGCTCATCGGAGAGATGAACGCGCCAAAGTTGTTGCGGGTGACTCTGGAGGAGGTCAACGGCAGTTGGCAGGGGGCGTGTTATCCCTTTTTGCATTCTACGGTCGTGAACAAGGGGTTGCACCGGCTGGCGTTTCAGGGGGATGCGCTGTGGGTGGGGCGCACGCATCTGTCGTGGGCGGGGGCCGAGCATTTGGCGCGGATTGAGCCGACGGGGCAGGTGCCGTTTGACCCGGTGGAGGTGCGGGCCGCTGCGGGGGGCTTTACGGTGCGCTTCAGCCATCCGCTTGCGGAGGGGGCAAAACAGGCGGATGCGTGGCGTATCCGGCGGTACACATTTGAGTACCGGGCGGCGTACGGTTCTCCGGAGCTAAACTCGGAGTACCTGTCCGTGGAGGCCGTGGAGGTCGCGGCTGACGGGCTCTCGGCGCGGATCCGGGTGCCGGACCTCGTGGAAGATTTTGTGTATGACTTTGACCTGAGCGCGCTGCGTTCGGTTGCCGGGGATGCTCCGCTCAACGGGCGCGCGGTGTACACGCTGCGCAAACTGGTGCGGTAGGATCAGGTTGTTTTCGTCCTTGAGTGGTTTCGGGTAGGGGCGGTGGGGCGCCGCGGCGGGAAATTCACCCTTGTCTAAGAGAGGGATGGGGGTTCTCCTGCGGTCGTGAACCGCACACCCCCCGGCGTTCTTTTCCTTCTGGGTCTGTTGACCGCGGTTTTGGGCGCGGAAACGCCCCCTGATTTCGAGCGGGAGGTGCTGCCGATTTTTTACAACCACTGTTGGAGCTGCCACAGCGAGAAGCAGACGAAGCCCAAGGCGGGCCTGCGTTTGGATTCTGTTAGCGGAATGCGCGAGGGGGAGGTGCTCGTGCCGGGGGATGCGTCCAAGAGCGAACTTTGGAGGAGGGTAACCCTGCCGGTAAACGACGAGGAGGTGATGCCGCCGATCAAGGGCGGAGCCCAGCCTTTGAATGAACGGGAGCGCGATGTTCTCCGGCGTTGGATTGAGGGCGGCGCCGGGTTTGGCTCGTGGGAGCGTTTTGATCACCGCGGAAAGCCTCGGACTGGCGGGGATCGGGTTGCGGACGCACGGGAATTGACGCGTAAAATTGACCACGCGGTGGATGCGCATCACGCCCGGAACGGGAGCACGCAAAATCCGCCCGCGGACGACGAGACCTTTCTGCGGCGCGTGTATCTGGATGTCATGGGGCGCATTCCGACGCTCGCCGAGAGCGACCGGTTTTTGCAGGACCACTCCCCGGACCGGCGTGCTGCGCTGATTGAGGAGCTGATTTCGAGCTCGGGCTTTACGAGTCATTTTTTCAACTGGAAAGCGGACCAGTTGCGTTTGATGGGGCTGGGGATTGCGGGCCAGCCGGGGTGGTTGTACGACGCGTGGGTGAAGGACGCGATTCGTTCGGGGATGCCCTACGATGAGTTTGTGCGCGGTCTGGTGACGGCCAGGGGGTACCTGTGGGAAAACGGTGCGGTGGGCTTTTACCTGCGGGATTTGGGGATGCCCCTAGACCACATGGCGAATTTGAGCCGCGTGTTTTTGGGAACGCGCATCGAGTGCGCGCAGTGTCACGATCATCCGCTGCAGCCGGTGACCCAGCGGGATTTTTTCCAAATGGCGGCCTTTACGGCCGGGGTGAGCAATCTGGCGAGTTCGAGCGGATATTCCGAACACAACGTGCGACAGTGGCCCGAGCTCAAGCAGAAGCTGGACGCGATGAAAGCCGACTCCGCCCTGCGCCAGGGTGTGAGCCGCACAATTTCGTATTTGAAGCGGCTCACGACCGACACGGGAAAGGCGTTGGTTTATCCCGATGCGTTTGCGGGGGACCCCGCGCTACGTTCCCAAGCGGTTTCGCCGCAAACGTTGTTTGGAGAGCCCTTGGAGGCGTCTTCGGGGGCGCCCCGGGAGGATTTTGCGCACTGGATGACCTCGCCGCGCAACCCGCGGTTTGCTGCCAACATAGCCAACCGGCTCTGGAAATGGGTGATGGGGGTTGGGTTGGTCGAACCGGTGGATGGTTTTTCGGTGCTGCCGCCCGGGCCGCACGCGGAGTTGGTGCAGTTGCTGGCCGATGGCATGGTGTCGCTGCGTTTTGACGAGAGGGCTTTTCTGGCGGCGGTTTTGAGCACGCGCGTGTACCAGAGCGAATCGGTGCGCGAAACGCCTGTTCCCGGAGCGCCATCCGATTTGCGGGGGCCGCTTTTGAGGCGGTTGTCGGCGGAGCAGGTGTGGGACTCGTGTTTGACGTTGATTGTGCCGGACGTGGACGAGCGTGCTTCGGCGCGTCGCACCGAGGGTACGCTGTTGGATCCGCAGCGGCTGCGGGGTTTGTCTGCGATGAGCGCCGACGAGATCCTTCAGCGGGCCCGGGATGAAATGGAGTACCGCGAAAAGGACCGGGCGTTTCGCTTGAGCCGGGTGGATAAAGCCCGGGAGATTGCCGCGGCGGAGGCCAGTGGGGATACGGAGCGGGTCCGGGTGTTGGAGGCGGAATCAGCGCGGGCCGCGGAGGCGTTCTTCAGCCCCCGTTTGCGTGGGCTGCAGATGGGGGCGGCTTTTTTTGCGAAGGAATCCGATGCGCGCTGGAGGAATATTCCAGACCGGTTGGTGCGGGCCTCGGAGATTCCGTTGCCGCTGCCAATCGGGCATTTTTTGCGGCAATTCGGGCAGTCAGACCGCCGTGAAATTGACGCGTACAACCGCGATCCAAACACGACACACGCGCTGGCGCTCATGAACGGGGAGCTGACGGGACGCATTTTGGGGGAGGACTCGCACGTGCAGCGCTCACTTGCGGCGCTGGGGCAGAAGGATGAAGAGGACAAGAAGGGCGGTAACAGGGACGATCTTTTGAGGCGGATTTACCGGGCGGTGCTGGTGCGTTCGGTTTCCGACGAGGAACTCGGCGAAGTGAACGCTTTGTTGCGCGGCAGTCCGGCTCCGGCCCGGGATGCACTGTGGGCGCTGCTCAATTCACCAGAGTTTTTATTTAACCACTGATTTTCTATGAGACAGCATTCCAGTGAGTGGAACCGGCGGCGTTTTCTGGAGCGGTTTGTGTGTGCAAGTTTGGGCGTGCGCGTGGCCTCCACAGGCGGTGCCGGCGGGCGCGCCTTTGCGGCCGCCGCGGCCACGGGGGCGGGTGCCACGGTAGGGGCAAAGGCCCGGAGCGTGATCTGCCTCTACATGCGGGGCGGCATGTCGCACATCGACACCTTTGATCCCAAGCCGGGCAAACCCCAAATGGCCGGGGTACGGGCAATTGCGACCTCCGCCGACGGGGTGCAGGTCTCCGAGTGGTTTCCGCGTTTGTCCAAGCAGATGCACCGGATTGCGCTCGTGCGTTCGATGACCTCCACGCAGGGCATCCACGAAATGGGGGCCTACACCGCACACACGAGTTACTTCATGACGCCGACCATCCGGCATCCTTCGCTGGGAACGTGGGCGGTCAAATTGCTCGGATCCACCAACCGGGTGCTTCCGGGCAGCGTGCTCATCAACGGAAGTCCGCAGCATCCGGGTTGCGGCTACATGGAGTCGCACCTGGCCCCGCTGCCGATCGTGAATCCGTCCGCGGGCCTGCAGAATGCGGCGCCGGCCCCCGGGGTGACGGCGGTTGACTTTGACCGGCGCAGCGCCCTTGCGCAGGTGGTGGGAAGCCGCTTCGTGGGCCGGACGCCGCACCGGGATGCGGCGGCATACCGCCAGATTCGCGAGGACGCGGCGGTTTTGATGAAGAGTGCAGAGTTGAAAGTTTTTGATCTGGCGGGTGAGAGTGCGGCGACGCGGGAGGCGTATGGAAAACAGGTCTTCGGGCAGGGATGTTTGCTGGCGCGGAGGCTCGTGGAAAGCGGGGTGCGTTTTGTGGAGGTGGAGGACAACAACAACTGGGATACCCACAATGATCAGGTGGCCTCGATGAAGAACATGACCCCCTCGGCGGATCAGGCCATGGCGGCGCTTTTGGAGGATCTGGCGCAGCGCGGGTTGCTCGAGAGCACGCTGGTGATGATGATCACCGAATTCGGGCGCACTCCGCAGATTAACGAAGCCACGGCGGGGCGGGGCCATCACCCGGGCGTATTTACGTGGTGGCTGGCGGGAGGCGGGATGAAGGCCGGATTCGTGTACGGCGAGTCGGATGCGATTGGCGAGAAGGTGGCGGACAAGCCGGTGACGATGCCCGATTTCAACGCCACGGTGGCCCGTGCGTTGGGGGTGGATTTGGCGCACACGGAGCATTCGCCCTCGGGGCGTCCGTTCACGATGGCCGACAAGGGCAAGCCAGTGATGGAGCTGTTTGCTTAGGCGGCAGGAGACCGTTTGTTACGGGCCTGGCCGCGGGCAGGGGTGTGTTAAGACCCGCAAAATTTAGGGGGGCGCGCAGAGGCTGGAAACGGGAACGATGGCGAGTTCGTTGGCTGCGTGGCTTTTGTGGGTGTAGCCGATGTAGAGGTTGCCCGCGTGCTCGACCGCGTAGGGGTAGCTGAAATCGACCTTTTCGCCCGAGACACCCGGGCCTTCGGGAAAAAGGGAGCGGCGGATAAGGTAGACGCGGCTGAAAACCGACTCGCCCGGGCGGCTTACGGCAATGGTCAGCGGGGAGCGGGCGCCCCCGGTGTCCGCGGTGGTGGTGCATACCAGAAAACGCTGTCCGTTGCTCAGGATGCCCGCGTACGGCTTGCTGGTGGCCATGGGCAGGTTTGAAACCGCCGCGGGTGTCCATGTGCGGCCGTGGTCCTCGCTGATTGAAAGAAGGGCGCGCGCCTGCTTGCCGTAGCGTGACATGTTGAGGATGCGGTTGCCTTCGACAACGGCCGTTGATTCTCCCCAGATTCCGCCAAGGCCGGGCTCGGCGGCGATCACGCGGAGATCCCACTTGGAAAAGTCATCGCCGCGGCTGATTGCGACTGCCGGCAGGTTGCCCTCACCGCCGAACGCCCCGGCGATCCGCAGTCCGGACATAATCCAGTTGCCGTCCCCCATCCGGACGGGTTCCTGCATGGGCCAAAAGCCGCCTTCCAGAACCGCGCCGCGGGGTTCCCATGTGCCCGAGTCCTCGTTCAAAACGTAGGCGCGGGTGTGCACACGGTGATAGGGCTGGGAGTGCGCGTAAAACGCGCCCATGAATGCCCACAGAGCCCCCGCATGCGAAAGAAACACGCCGTGGCTCACCCCCAAATCGCCCTCGCCCGAATCCATGACAGTGGTGCGCGACCAAGTCTTTCCCCCATCCTCGCTCACGCGGACATGGGCTTCCTCGGTCGGGGTGTTTTCAGCGCCTGTGTTGTAGCCGTAGGACGCGTAGAGCCTGCCCTTGTGCCATGCAAGACCGACTCCAAGGGTCCACTTGCAGCCGTCTTCATCGGGACGCTGTTTTTTGATCACGTGGAAGCGGGCGTTCTTAACCGGATGCAGATCCGCGGATTTTGGAAGAGTCTGTGTCTCGTCCCACAGGGGCCATGCGGCGGTTGCGGTCCGGGGCAGGGGATGGGTGTCGAGGACGGGTTGGTAGGCGGCGGCAATTTCCTCCGCACGGCGTGCATGCGGTTCGTAGACGAATTCGTCCAGCGCGCCGCGGAATCCCTGATGCACGGCATTCGCGTCCCAGATACCCCCGAGTGTGATCGGGGCGTTTGTAGCGGGTACGGGCGTTTTGAGGTGCACCTCGCCCGCGGGTTTTCCGTTGAGAAAGAGAGAGGCTTTGTTTGGTTCCACAACCAGCACGGCCTGATGCCAGGCTCCCGCATTCAGGGGGGCGTCGCAGGCGATGGTGCTCCACGCGGTTTGGCGGATGTGTGCCTTGAGTTGGCCGTTGG
>JBILWF010000089.1:0-7337 GCA_044370075.1 Chthoniobacteraceae bacterium
TGGGTATGAAACATCTTCTTTTGTCCGGATTGTTTCTTCTGGAGGCCGCGGGTGTTTTCGCGGCAGACATCGAGTTTTCGGAAACCTTTCAACTCACCGAGTCCCACAGCCTGCGGTGGTTGATGGATGGGATGAAAATCCACCCGGAGTTTGTAAGACCCGGATGGGAGCAGTTGCAGGATGCGGACAAACCGGCTGCGAAGGAAGCCGCGCCGCGCAACTGGGTGTGGAGCATCTCGGATGCGCAGTGGCGCGAGGCCGTTCAAAAGCGCGGGGAGGCGAAAGCCTCCGAGGTGAAGGTGGATCTGTGGATGCCCGACGGGGTGGGGGCGGTGCGGGGGATCGTTGCCATTTCGCGCCATGGAAGCGGCATGGATTTGTTCAAGCACGAGTCGCTGCGTGCGATGGCTCGCGAGTTGAAGCTGGCGCTGTTTTTGTTTGATGGAGATGCGGTCAAACGCGGCTTCTGGCCCAAGAGCTGGCTCCACGGGCAGTTGAAACACTTCGCCCAGAGGGCCGGGCATCCCGAGCTGGAACATGCGCCGTTGTTTTTGTACGGGCACTCGAGCGCGGTGGGTTTTTCCGCACTCTTCGCGGCGGGCGAAACGGATCGGGTGTGGGGATGGGTCGCCATGCGGGCGGGTTACACGTTTCAGATTTACCAACCGGAGGCAGCCGGCGCTCCCGGGCTTGTGATTTTTGGCGAGGCAGACAAGTACTTTACGAACAAACACCGGGAGGAGAATCTGGCTCTTGTGCCGATGATGCGCCGTCACCACAACGCGGCGTGGAATGTGGTGGTCGAGCCCGGCGGCGGGCATGGTCCCGGCCAGCCAACATGGCGCCTTGTGCTTTCGTTTTTGAAGCACTCTTTTGAGGCGCGCGTGCCGGCGGATACGGATCCAATCAAAGGCCCGGTGAAGCTCCATGCGCTCGCCCTGGAGAACGGGCATCTGGGCCGCAACTGGGATGGCAGTCGGGGCGGCCGCCAGAATCTGGCCACGGCGCCGTATGCCGATTTTTTAGGGGACAAAACCACGGCGTCCTGGCTGCTCAACGCGGCGTATGCGGCCGACTGGCAGTCGTTCCACCGGGAAGGTGACGTGGCGAAGGGAGAATGAACAGGTGCCGGGGGCCTGGCTCAGCGGGGAAAGGCTTCTGGCTCCCACGCGCTGCCGGTGTGCAAAAGCCTGGGCGTTTCTCCGCCCGGAGGGAATGTGGTTTTGACGGCCGCTTGCAACTGCGCGGAGAGTTCGGCGACGGTGGCTGCGTGTTCGGCTTTGCTGGCGAGGTTGCGAAGTTCCTTGGGATCCGCGTCGTGGTCGTAGAGCTGTCTGCCCTGTCTTCCTTCATCCCATTCGGTGTATCGCCAGCGCGCTGTACGGAGCGTGTACCCGAAGTAGCGTTTGCCATCGTCTCCAACGGCCGGGCTGCTTCCCACGCGGCGGAATCCGCCGCCGCGCACCACCTGCGTCAGGGCCCAGCCGCGACCCTTTGTTTCCGGGTTTTTGAGAATCGGGGTCAGATCCTGCCCGGGTAAATCTTCCGGCGCGTGAATGCCCGCCATTTTGGCGAGGGTCGGGTAGAGGTCGACATGGCTCACGGGGGTGACGGCCACGGCTTTGCGATCCTTGGATCCGGGCTCGATGAGGAGCAGGGGAACGCGTGCTGATTCCTCAAAAAGGCTCTGCTTTTGCCAGAGGCCGTGTTCGCCCGTGTGGTAGCCGTGGTCGCTGGTGAAGACAATAATCGTGCTTTCCGAAAGTCCCAGCCGGTCAAGAGCGGCAATCACGCGGCCCAGCTGCGCGTCCATGAAACTGATGCTCGCCGAGTAGGCTTGAAGCGCCTCGCGGCGCAGGTCGTCGGTGAGTTGCTTTTGCTCGTTTTTGAAGCTGGCCAGCGCCGCGGGCGGAATCTGCGCCCGCTCCTCCTCTGTGACCTGCGCCACTGGCGTTTGGTTCAGCGGGTACCAGTCAAAATAGGGTGTCTTGGGCGAGACGTACGGCGTGTGTGGACGGTAAAAACCCACCGCGAGGAAGAAGGGCTGATCCTTCCGCTTCGCGCAGCGCTCGAGGATCCATTCCGCGTCCGCGGCGACTTTGCCGTCCGTGTGGTGTTCGTCGCCCCGGGGGGAGGCGTACCAGCTGAGGGTTCCGCCAAAATTGCCGGGCAGCAGCGAAAAAATTTTGGGATGTTCCTCCGTGCGGTCCACCCCCGCGGGATTGACCTGCATCTCCCACGAGGCGGGATCATCGGCTCCGTCGGTGCCTATGCCGTTGGGCACGCCATAGTGGTAAAGCTTTCCAACGCGTGCTGCAAAATACCCCTGTTGCCGGAACGCCTGCGGCAGGCTGATGCGCTCGGGGCAGGTTTGGCGGAAAATTTGGGAGTTGGCCTGGATGCCTGTCGCGTTTGGGTAAAGCCCGGTGAGGAGGGAGTTGCGGCTCGGGCCGCAGAGGGGAAAGGCGCAGTAGGCCCGCTCGAAGCGGACGCCCCGTGCCGCGAGAGCGTCGATGTGGGGGGTGCGCATGCGCGCCTCGCCGTAACACCCGAGGAGTGTGTTGAGATCATCGGCAATGAGGAAGAGAACATTCTTTTTCTGAATTGTTTCCGCGGCGGATGCGGCCGGAGGGAGGGCAAACAGCGCCGCGGCGCAGAAGGCCGAAAACAGGGGGCGGGAGGGATTTTTCACGGTGCTTTTTCTCGAATTTTGGTGGTGTTCCTGAACGGAACACCGGCGCGGGCTGTCCGTTGCGCAGGGACCGGGTTTTCCCGCTGCAAAGGCGCCGGTGCTTTTTTGCGCAACTTTTGCCTCCTTTGCGGGTTATTCCCCACAGAACCCACCACCCCGCTATGAACCCCTTGCAGCACCGCCCCTCCGTGCGCGACCTCTTCGCGACGCGCCGTCAGTTTCTCAACCGCTTTGGCATGGGCTTTGGAGCCCTCAGCCTTGCCTCGTTGCTGGAGGTCCCGCGCGCTGCCGCGGCCGCTTCGCTTTCGCCGCTCGCCCCGCGGCCGTCGCATTTTCCGGGCACGGCCAAGCGCGTCATCCACATTCTCGCGCCGGGGGGGCCTTCGCACATCGAAACGTGGGATCCCAAACCCGCCCTCGCGAAGCATGCGGGGAAGGATGTTCCGGAGATTGGCGGCATCCCGCTTCCCCAGCAATACAGTTTCAGCCGCAGGGGAAAATCCGGCATCGAAGTAAGTGAACTCTTCCCCAAGATCGGCGAAAGCATCGACGAGATTGCGGTGATTCGCTCGATGAAAACCGACATTCCGGCGCACGAGTTTGCCACGGTAATGATGAACACCGGGTCGGGCCGCCTCGTGAAACCCTCGCTCGGTGCGTGGGCACTGTACGGGTTGGGGTCGGAGAACCAAAATCTGCCGGGTTTTGTGGCCCTGGGCGGCGGCCTTGGCGGGGCAACAAACTGGCGTTCAGCTTTTCTGCCGGGGGCTTACCAGGGGACGCTGGTGAGCAATGTAAGCCTGCCTCCGGAGCGCATCATCGAAAACATCCAGAGCAAGCTGGCCACGCCCGGTGAACAGCGCCGGCAGTTGGACTTGCTGCGGGCGATGAACGAGAAACACGCCGAGGAACTCAACCGCGAAGCGGCTCTCGAAGCGCGCATCCAGTCCTTCGAACTCGCCTTCAAAATGCAGAGCGAGGCCACTGACGTTTTCGACGTGAACAAGGAAACGCAGGCCGTGCGGGATTTGTACGGAGACACGGAGATTGGACGCCGGATGCTCATTGCCCGCCGGTTGGTGGAGAACGGCGTGCGTTTTGTCCAAGTCTGGGCTGGTTCCTGGGATCACCACACCGACGTCAAAGGCAACCTGCAAAAACAGGCGGAAGCGGTGGACCAACCCATCGGTGCGCTGCTGCAAGATCTGAAGCAGCGGGGCATGCTCGCCGACACGCTGGTCGTGTGGGGCGGCGAGTTCGGACGCACCCCGCGTCACGACCGCGGTGCACGCGGGGAACCCGGCCGCGATCACCACCACAAGGTTTTTTGCTCGTGGATGGCGGGCGGCGGCATCAGGGGCGGACAGGCCTACGGTGCATCCGATGAATTCGGATACGATGTGGCCGAGAACAAGGTGCACGTTCACGACTTGCACGCGACCATGCTGCACTTGCTCGGGTTCGACCACGAGAAGCTCACCTATCGCTACAACGGCCGCGATTTCCGTCTCACGGACGTATACGGCGAAGTTGTCCACGGTCTCCTCGCGTAAGGCGTATGAACATGTCATCTTCCCGGGCCGCGCGGTGGGCGCTGGCTTGTCTCGCCGGAGTATTTTCCCCTTCGCTGTTTGGCGCGGCGTCGTCTTCCAGCGATCTGGAGAAAACCGATTTTTTCGAGAAACGCATTCGTCCTGTCCTCGCGGAGCGCTGTTATGAGTGCCACAGCGCGCGCAGTGAAAAGCTCCGTGGCGGCCTCATGCTCGACTCGCGCGCCGGGGTGCTGAAGGGGGGTGAAAGCGGCCCCGCGCTTGTTCCCGGAAACCCCGACAAAAGTCTTTTGCTGCAAACCATGCGGCATGAAACCAAGGACGCCGATTTGCACATGCCTCCCAAGAAGGACCGCTTGGATGAAGCGATCCTTGCGGACTTCGAAAACTGGATTCGCATGGGAGCTCCTGATCCCCGCACCGAGGCGGTTGCCGCCAAGTCCACGTGGGATGCGGAGAAAGCGGCCTCGCACTGGGCCTTCCGCCCCGTCGCCCGTGTCCAACCTCCGAAGGTCGAGGGAACCGCGAGGTTTCCGGTGCGGACGGAGATTGACCGTTTTGTGTTGGCGAAGTTGCGCGACCACGGTTTGCAGCCGAGCGATCCAGCGGACCGCGCCACGCTGATCCGTCGCGTGAGTTATGACTTGGTCGGTCTGCCGCCCAAGGCGGAGGAGGTCAAAGCCTTTGTGGAAGACAACGCGCCCGACGCCTACGAGCGGCTCGTGGGCCGCCTGCTGGCTTCGCCGGCTTACGGCGAGCGCTGGGCGCGCCACTGGCTGGACATCGCGCGGTATGCGGACACCAGCGGTGACCGCGCGAATCAGCGCAAGGCGGTGCCCATTTTTTCGAATGCATGGACATACCGCGACTACGTAATCGAGGCGTTCAACCAGGACACGCCCTACGACCGGTTCCTCCTCGAACAGATCGCCGCAGACCGCCTGCCTGAATCGCATGAAAACCCGCGACTGCTCCGGGCCCTTGGTTTTTTGACCCTTGGCAAGCGCTTCATGGGCAATGAAAACGACGTCATCGACGACCGGATCGATGTAGTCACCAAGGGGTTGATGGGCCTCACCGGCGCCTGCGCCCGCTGCCACGACCACAAGTTCGACCCCGTCCCGACCAAGGACTATTACGCCCTGCATGGCGTCTTCACCAGCAGCGAGGACGTGACTCCGGGACCCCTTTTGTCCGATCCCGAAAAGAACCCGAAGTACGGGGAGTACAAGGCGGAGCTTCAGAAACTCGAGCAGGAGTTTGAGGACTACACCTATGGGGAGGGTGTGCGTCTGGCTGCGGGAATGATGGAGAAGACGGGGGAGTATCTGTTGCTGGCTCACAAGACGCCGCAAAGCACGGATACCTCGAAAAAAGGGGGGAATTTCCGCCTCGCGGCGAGGCAGATGGGTTTGAAGGCGGAGGTGGCACAATCTTCCTTTGAGCGGATTGGAGAGTTGGCGAAGGCCAACAAGAAGCAGTTTGATCCGCTCGTGGGGCCGTGGTTCGCCTGCGCGGCACTGCCGGCAGAGGGTTTTGCGGAGAAGGCGCAGCAGCAGTTTGCAAAAATGGCGGAGGAGGCGACTGCGCACCCCGCGCTACTCACCGCCCTGCGGGATGCCAACCCGGAGTCGCTGGAGGCCGTGGCAAAAGTATACACGGCATTCTTTACGCCGCTGCACAAGACGCTGGGATTCGCCGAGTTCGTGTCGCGCGGTCGGGATGGCGGGGCGGCGCTTGCCAGAGTGCGTAAACCGCTGACGGACGCCGATGCAGATGCGCTGCGCCAGAAAGTGCTGGGCCGGGACGGCTTGTTTGTTCCGGGCGAAAACATCACGGCCCGCGCGCTGGGCGCACAGTTTAACACGGGACAGGCCCTCATTCGGGCACGCATTGCCTCGCTCGACATGACGCACGAGGGGGCTCCGGAGCGGGCCATGGCGCTCAAGGACGCGAGCAAGCCCCGCAACTCTCCCGTTTTCATCCGCGGGGAGGCCACCAACCGAGGTCCCGTTGCGCCCCGGCGCTTCCTGACGCTCTTTGGAGGAGATGACAGCAAGCCGTTCCAGCAGGGCAGCGGCCGGCTTGAACTGGCCCAGGCCATCGCCTCGCGGGAAAACCCGATGACGGCCCGCGTGTTTGTAAACCGCGTCTGGCAGTGGCATTTCGGCCAAGGGATCGTGCGCACGGTGAGTGATTTCGGCACGCGCTCCGAGGACCCCACACATCCGGAGTTGCTGGACTGGTTGGCGGCGTGGTTCATGGATCACGGCTGGTCCACCAAACAGCTGCACAAAGTGATCGTGCTCTCCTCGACGTACCGCCAGGACAGCCGCCCGAATGATGCGGCCCTCGCGCACGATCCGACCAACCAGTGGCTGTGGCGGGCCAACGTGCAGCGTCTGGACTTCGAGCAGATGCGCGACTCGCTGCTGGCTGTCGCTTCGCGTTTGAACACTGAGCAGCTTGGCGGCCGTCCCTTTGGATTGCAGGAGGAAACCGGTGCGTCAGCCTCGGGCCTCACCACCAAGAAAAAGCAGATCAGCATCGATCCCAAGGCATTGAAGGCGGGGGCGGACCGCCGCACAGTCTACGCCCTTATTGATCGCGCGCGGTTGCCCGAGATGCTGAACACGTTTGATTTTGCCAACCCCGAGATCAGCACCGGCGAGCGCATTCTCACCACGGTGCCGCAGCAGGCGCTGTTTCTTATGAACAGTCCCTTCATGGCGGAGCAAGTGCGCGCTCTTGTGCAGCGCAAGGACTTCCCCAAGGGGGCGGGCGAGGATCAAAAGGTGCGGTTCGTGTTTCGCAACGTGCTGCAGCGCGAACCCAGCGGGCAGGAGCTGTCCGCGGCCTTGGAATACTTGAACGCGGCGCCCGAATCCGCGGTGGAAACCAACACCGTGCTGGAACCGGTCAAAATGGAATCCAAGAAAAGCGGTTCCACTGCGGTCCCGCTGAAGCCGCTGACGCCCTTCGAGCGCTATGCGCAGGTCATACTGCTCACCAACGAGTTTATGTACGTGCGGTGAGTTTCCGCGCGCGACGGGGCCGTGCCGAATCGCCGTCCGGGCTTTTCCGAGTTTTGCTTA
>JBILWF010000090.1:0-7300 GCA_044370075.1 Chthoniobacteraceae bacterium
CCCGAAAAAAGCGGGGTAACCGAGAGGGCTCTTTCTTGATCGGAGTGAGGCTGCGCCCGTAGTCTGCACGCTTATGTCATCGGATGCTTCCTCGCTTTACTCCCGCAAGAATCCCTTCCCCGCGGCGCACACCGTCAACCGACTCTTGAGCGGACCCGGATCCGAAAAGGAAACGCGGCACCATGAAATTTGTTTGTCCGGATCGGGATTGAACTACGAGGTCGGCGATTCGCTGGGGGTGTTTCCCAGCAACGATCCCGGGCTGGTGCAGGAAATTGTGGAGGCATTGAAAGCATCCGGAGAGGAGTCGGTCCCCGGGAACGACGGATCTCCAAAGTCCCTGCGGGATGCTCTTCTGCGCGATTACATTGTGACGACGCCCTCAAAGGAATTTCTTGCGCTGCTGGTGCAGCGCGCCGGCGCCGCCGCCTCGGACGTGGCCGCGCTCACGTCTGATCCAGCCCGCAAAAAGGAGTTGGAAGACTACCTCTGGGGACGCGAAGTCGTCGACTTTCTGCACGCACACCCCGGCGCGGGCTGGACGGTGGAAGAGTTCGTCAAATCGCTCCGGAAACTTCAGCCCCGCCTGTATTCGATTGCGTCGAGCCAAAAACAAGTCGGGGAATCCGTGCACCTGACCATCGCGACAGTTCGCTACGCGTCGCACGGCAAGAATCGCAAGGGCGTGGCCTCCACCTTCCTCGCCGACCGCGCGCCGCAGGAGGTGCCGGTACCGGTTTTTGTGCATACTGCCAAACACTTCCGTTTGCCCGAGGACCTCTCCACCCCGGTTATCATGGTGGGGCCCGGCACGGGCGTGGCTCCCTTTCGCGCGTTTCTGCAGGAACGCAAGGCGACCGGCGGCGGCGGAAAAAACTGGCTCTTCTTCGGGGAACAGCGCCGGAGCACGGATTTTCTGTACGAGGAGGAACTCGAGGCGATGAAGGCCTGCGGCACGCTAACCCGTCTGGATGTCGCATTTTCGCGCGACCAGGAGCGGAAGGTGTATGTCCAGCACAAGATGCAGGAAGCCTCCAAGGAGCTCTACGCGTGGCTGGAAGAAGGTGCCCACTTCTTTGTATGTGGCGACGGCGCGCGCATGGCGAAAGATGTGGACGCGGAACTGCATGCGATTGTGGCCCGCGAAAGCGGCCGCTCGCCTGAGCAGGCCGCGGAATACGTCGAGGCGCTCAAGAAGTCCAAGCGATACAAGAAGGACGTGTATTAAAGCGGAAGAGCCCCCTCGAACCGGCGAATTCCGCTCCACTCTTTCCCGCATCTATGTCCGATGAAATGATCCTGGTCGTCCCGCGAGACGCTTTTGATGCGTTGGGCAGCTTTCAGGGGCTTCACTTTGAGGTGGACCGGTATCTGGAGTCCTTCTTCACCCCCCCCACCCCGCGCTTCATGCGGCGCGCGGATGCGGAGGTAGATCCGGGGTTCAAGCAGATCATTCCGTATGCAATTTTTACGCATGCCGGGCGGGTCTTGAGCTATGTGCGGGGGGGTAAAGGCGGCGAGAAGCGGCTGGCGTCCAAGCGCTCCATCGGCGTCGGCGGTCACATGAACGATACGGATGCCCGGGGGGGCGCATTTGACTTGGAGGCCTACCAACAGGCACTCCAGCGGGAATTGTCCGAGGAACTGCACATTGGAACCGGCTACACCCAGCGTGCCGTGGCCCTGCTTAACGACGACTCCACCGAGGTGGGGCGGGTTCACCTGGGAGTAGTCCACGTGTTCTCCTGCGCGGGAGACGACATTCGGTGTGCCGAAGATGCGCTGCGGGACCTGCGCTTCGCCAGTCCCCAGGAGCTCACGAAGGACAGGGATGCGCTCGAGACCTGGTCCCAGATCTGCGTCGATTCTCTGGAGACTCTTCTAACGCGCGCCGGATAAACATCCGGGCACCGCGACACAGGGCGCGCACTAAGGGGTGGCCACAGCAAGGAGCAGGCGCCCCGAACCAAAGCGGAAATGCAGGAAACGCTCCTTTCCGGGGGCCCCGCCGAAGCCCCCCACGGAAACGCCGTGTCGCACGCACGGCAGGGAGAGAGCACAGGTATACCCGCGGTCCACCATCTTGGACTTCACGGCTCCCAGAATCATGTTGCTGAGTTCCCCGACCGTATCACCCACCACTATTTCATTGAGTTCCTGTTTGGGCATTTGCAGGACCCGACTTGTTAATTCGGTGGCGCACTGCTCCCCGATCCAAAGCCGCAGTTGGAGGTCAAATCCCCCGCTGAAGGAGATTTCGGATTGTAAAAAGGTACCCGACCAGGAAGCCAGATCGGGAGCGCCATCGGCATAGGCCATGGAACCGAACATTGTTTCGACCACTTCTACCACAGCCGTCTCCAACCACTGGCAAATCTTGGGCAACTCGACGGGGGGCAGCGCTTTCATGGGGAAACAACGGAGATGACTAGGGGGTTACTGCGGGCGGAGGGAACCCCCAGGCCGGGGGAGACCCGTTTCGAGGACCACGCGTACACCGGGACACTTCAGGCCGGAGTCAGGAGGCCTTGGGGGCGAGCGGCACGATGCCCTTAGTGAGTTCGATAAGCTGCTCCCCCTTGAAGGGTTTCGCAATGTAACCGTTCACCTTGAGCTTGTCGGCCATGCCGAGGCGTTCCCCGTCGGATTCCGCCGTGAGCATCACCACCGGAATGGCGGCTATTTCGGGGGTAGACCGTATTTTGGCGAGGGTTTCAATGCCGTTGAGCTGGGGCATGGTGATGTCCAGCAGGATCAAATCGGGCTTTTCGCGGAGGGCCACTTCCACGCCTTCAAGCCCGTCTGCGGCCCCCAAAATCTGGCAATCAAAAGGGGAATAGGTGTTTGCAACCACCATGCGCACCATCTTGCTGTCGTCTACTGTGAGAATTTTCACGCTCATATTCGGATTCTTTTGGAAAGATGTTTACTTGGAAATTCGGTTCATCAAAACGGTTAAAATTACGGGCATTTCATCCACCGTGTAGACCAGTTCGCGAATTTGCTGGTCGTCACCGACCTCCGGGTGGAAGGCGTTGATCAACTCCACCGCTGGCACGCTCAGGGTGCAGGAAAGCCCGGCGTCACAGAGGTTGGATTTGAAGTTGCCGCCGATCATGTTGAGCAACTCCCCCACCACGTCCGGGAATACCTCCGCCGGATCCGGCACGGCGCCCTCCCCCAAAAAACGATTCACAAGCCACGCGGCCATCGTGTCGGGCACCCGCAAAAAAACCTTTCCCTGAACACGGCCTGCGATGGTGATGCAACCAGTCATTTGTCCCCGGAGATCCACCTCGAAGGTGACGGGGCTCAAGCCCGCGCTGAGCATGGTCGCAAAGGTCCGGGTCACGGCGTGGTCCAGCAGCTCGGTCATCACCAGCAGCGTAATAGAGCTCACCCCGAGTCGCACCACGGCGGTGTCGATCTCCATTTCAACGTCCCGTTTGCGGCCCCCGGTGGCCATCTGCAGGGTTTTTTTCGTCAACACCTCGTCGGAGGAGATGATTTTGACAATCTCGCTCACATTTTGATCGAACCCCCCTTCCAGCAATTTCCCCAACCGCTGGACGTTTGGAGGCACGGGCGAAAGATTGTACTTCTTGATGAGGTCGTCGGTGGATGACATGGGGCGGATGTAAAGAAAGGCGGGTTGACGCCGCGAGGAAAGCGTGTCGCGCTCGCACGCAAAAATCCAGATTCAAAAACCGGCAAACGCTCTCCCTCCGCGGAAATGAAAACGGGGCGTCGGACGAAAACGCCGACGCCCCGCCTCGGGCTCCTTGACGGGAGAAAAGCCTTACTTCTGCGCGAGAGATTTGGGCTCCGGCGCGAGCAGGTCCAGCTCGTGGATGGACCAGAACGAGGACTTGCCCGAACCCGTCTGGCGGATGCGCAGCGCCTTAATCGGGCGCGCGTCAAAGCGAATGTTGAGCACACCGGGCTGGCCTTCGCCCTTGGCAACCTCCGCCCAGTCCTGTCCGTCCTTGGCCACTTCAACCACGTAGGACTTGGGGAAATCCCCGGCCGACTTGCCCGGATCCAAACGCACCCCGGAAACCACCGTTGCCGCGGGCAACTCCACGCCCACCCACATGTCCGGGCTCTGCGAGCGGCCCGTGTCGTAGCGGCTTTCGAGGTTTCCATCCACCGCCTTCGCAAGGGCGTCCTCCTTGTGGCTGGCGGAGAGCTTCCACTGTTTGCGGTTGGCGATGGTTGGGGGCCCGAACTGCTTGAGTTCCTCCACCGTCCACGGATCCTTGCGCTCCTGAAGAGACTTGCGCAACTGGGTGACTTCCTGAGGGGTGATCACGCTGGACTTGTTTCCAAAACTGTTACGCACGTAGGAACCCACCGCGGCGATCCACTCGTCGTTGTTGGTTTCCATCGCCACCATCTGGGACTCGTACACTTTGCCCTCGATCGGCCCGGCCACCCCCTTGAGCAACGCCGCAATGAGCGCCTCCTTGGGACCGTTCACCGTGCGGGAACCCGCCAAAGGCGGCGCCAGCGTCACTCCGGGACGCCCGTCCACCGGGGACCCCTTTCCGTCCAGATTATGACAGGCAAAACAAAGTTCGCGGAAAATCGCGTCCCCTTTTTCCAAAAGGCTCTTTTGGACCGGGGTGAATTCCTTGCCCCAGGAACGCGTCGGGGCGATCATCTGGGTGGCAATCTCCTTCATGCCCGGGTTACCGAACTTGCCGAGAGCACAACCCTGAACCAAATCCTTGGCAGAGGCGGTCTTGAGCAGATTCGCCGTGCACAGCGCCTGCAGGGACACGTTTGCATCGGAGTCCTTCGAGAGTTTCGCGTAGTCCTCGTCAAACGAGGCATCCCCGGCCTTAAACAGCGACTCGCTCACGCGCAGAGCCGCCGCACGCATTTCCGGTTTGGCGTCCTTCAAAAGCGAACGCACGAGGGGCGCATCCGCCGCGTCCAACCCTTCCAGCGTCCAGAGTGCGTGAATCCGTCCGAGGAGGCTTTTGCCCGAAGTGGCTGCCTTCTGGAGGGCGGGCACCACCGACTTATCCTGCCGCAGCACGAGCTGACGCTGGGCCATGTCGCGCCACCATCCGTTGGGATGCGAGAGATGTTCCACCAGCTTGGCAGAGGAGTCCTCGTACATCGAGGGCTGCGGTCCGGGCTGGAAATCCTTGTGAGCCAGGCGCCAGATGCGGCCATTGGAGGTCACCTTGTCCAGGCCGTACTTCTCCACGACGCCCCGCAGGTAGCTGCCCGGGCGCACCCAGTTGCCTTCCTGAATAATGCCGCGGTACATGTCCACGAGGAACAAGGTGCCGTCCGGAGCCGTGTTCATGTTGACCACGCGAAAGAACGGGTCCGAGGAGAGGATGAACTCGGATTTCTCATAGGCGTTGCGCAGGTAGGTCAGCCCGTTGCGCACCTCCGCCTTGGTGCGGCGCACGAGGCGTCCCACCGGTTCCGAGAAAAGCAAATCCCCCCTCAAATCCTCCGGCAACCGGTCGCCGCGGAAGACTTCCGCTCCGCAGGTGGCCGTGAAATGATTCAGGGTGCCGTTTTCGGGACGGTAGCGGCGCTCGCCCCCCTGAACATCGGCGATGCCGACAAGCGGGAAGACCTCCTTGTAATCCTCGGAGAACTGGTTTTTGAGGTTGAACGCCCCATAGGTGATGTGGGTTTGGAAGTTAAGCGGGCCGCGTTCGCCGCCCGCATTGACAAACCACGCCTTGCCGAAGTCGTCCTGGGTGAGTCCCCACTGACCACCGTTACCGGGAGTGGGTTCCTTCAAAGGCGGCTGTCCGCCGGGGCGCCACCGCAAACGCCACGCGTTGTAGGTCGCATACAGCCAGTTGTCCTGGCCCCAGATCAGGCCGCTCTGCTGGTGTTCCATGTTGCCGCCGCGCGGGCCGCCTTCAAACCAGAGGGTTTTTTGATCCGCAACCCCGTCGCCATCGGTGTCCTTGTAGAGGAAGATGTCTTGGGTGTCGGTTTCATTCACCAGCAGTTCACCCTTGCCCATGGGCAAAATCATGCGGGGGAGAAGCAGCCCGTCGATAAATACCGAGTGTTTGTCAAAATTACCGTCGTGCTTGCTGCTCCAATGCAGGGAAATACGACTGACCGGGTCATGTTCCTTGCTGCCGTCGGCATCCTGCATGTAGGTGCGCATTTCGGCGACAAACATGCGGCCGTTCGCATCGAAAGCGGCGGCGACCGGTTCGCGCACATCAGGCTCCGCGAGGACGGATTCGATGCGGTAACCCTGCGGCAGTTTGAAGCTCTTAAGCGTTTCGGCAACCGGGGACGCCTTCAGCGGGGTGGCGGGCTCAGAAGCGGGAGCGGGCTGGGTGCCAGGCTGCGCCGCGTTTTGCGCGACCGCCAACCCGGAGACCAGCAGAGCTCCGACGGGAAGGGAGAGGTATTTTTTCATGGGGAACAACGCAGTGAGGCCGGTCTCTGAGAGAGAACGGGGACGCGGAGTCTACCCCGGATCAGGCTTTTTCCTAGCAGGAAGTCCCGCCCGGCGGACGGTAGTTGAGGGGGGCGGCATAGCCACTTGCCGTGGATCGTGCCCCCATCGACTGGTGGTTTCTCGCACTCCGTGCGGGGAGGCCCCGCCAAACTGCCTTCAATCACAGCGGTCCTTCCCTGGACACGCCTTTTCTGCGGCATGCCTCTTGAAACCCACGCCGACTTGTGCCCGATTCGCGTTGCAGGTAATCTCGCCCGTCTTCTGCGCTTCTTCCCGGGAACCGGGTGCGCGGCATCCGTCACCGAACCCCATCCGACTCACCCCATGAGCACCATCCCCTCCCCGTCCCTTCCGGTTTTCGACGCGGCCGCCCGCCGCCTCCTCGCCGCCGGCCTTTCGCTTACTGCCTGCTTTGCGCCCGCTCTGCACGCCGAGCTTCAAGACTACCGCTACCGCGTCGAGGTGCTCGCCACCGGAATCCCCCAGCCCATGGAGCTGGAAATCGCCCCCGACGGACGCATCTTTTACAACGAAATCGGCGGCGCCCTAAAGGTCTGGAAGCCTGACCTCAAAGTCTCCGTGCTCAGCGGAACCCTGCCGGTCTGGAACTCTCAGGAAAACGGTTTTCTGGGCTTCGCCCTGGATCCCCAGTTTGCCAAAAACCAGTGGATCTACTGCCTGTACTCGCCGCCGGATTATTCCGGGCAGCGCCTGAGCCGCTTCACGATGAAGGGGGACACTTTGGACATGGCCTCCGAAAAGGTGATTCTCAGCTCCGAGGAACAGCGCCTCCAGTGCTGCCACCACGCGGGTTCGGTGGAGTTCGACAGGGAGGGCAACCTG
>JBILWF010000091.1:0-7280 GCA_044370075.1 Chthoniobacteraceae bacterium
TTCTGTGCGAACGTGCCGCGGCGGCCAGCAGCATGCGGGGAAATCCGGTGGATCTGGGGCCGGAGTCGTTGAGGAGGGTGCTGGTTGCAGCGCTGTAGGAATTTCTGAAACACGGCGGCAGGTTTGGAGCCCGGGGCGGCATAACCGAAAAAATTGCGGCAAATTGGCAGGAGGCCGGCATCTTCCCACCTGGAGCCCATGTCCGAGCCCGAGTCCAATCATGCCGAGTTTTTGCGTCTTTACTCCGAGAACGAGGCGGCGCTTCACGCCTTTGTGCGCTCGATGCTGCCGTCCCGGCAGGAGGCTTCGGAAGTGATGCAGGAGGTGGTGGTGACGCTGTGGCAGAAATTCGAGGACGCGCAAAACTTTCGTCCCTGGGCCTATGCGGTGGCCCGCAGCAAGGTGCTGATGTATCTGCGGCGGCGCGCGAGGGACCGGCACATTTTTGACGAGGAACTGGTGGGCAAACTGGCCGAGAGGCAGGAGGAGATCACCAACCGTCACACCCTCCAGCGGGAGGCGCTGGAAAAATGTCTCCAAAAGCTTCCCAAGGATCAGCGGGAAACCGTCCTGACCGCCTACACCAAAAACACCCAGATTCAGGAACTCGCGAAAAATCGCGGGGAAACCGCGATGGCACTTTACAAAAAACTGCACCGCATCCGGCACGTTTTGCTCGAATGCGTGCGGCGAACCCTTTCGCAGGAGGAACTGGCGTGAGCACTCAGGGACGCGATCCGCACTGGCACAGTCTGGTGCAGCAGTACATCTCCGGGACCATTTCGGAGGAGGATGCGCGCTCCTTGGAGCAGCAGCTCAAAAGCGACGCGGCGCTGCGCGACTGGTATCTGGATGCGCTCAACCTGGACGCGGCGTTGGCCGCCACCGTCGAAGCCGCCGAGATGACCCGAACCTTGCCGGTCTCGCCCGTGGTACAGTCCCTGAGCGATGCGCACCTGCGCTCGCTGGCGCGCACCCGGAGGCCCTTCATTTATGCGGCGGCCGTGGCATGTCTTTTTTTGGCACTTGGTTGTGGTTTGAGTCTGCTCTCCTCCCGGCGTGAGAACGTCGAGGTCGTCCGTGTCTCGGAGGACTTTTCCGGGCCATGGAAACCGGGCACGCGCATCGCGGCGCAGCACCTGACATGGGCGCGCGGCTCCTTTGAAATGCTTCTTCCCTCGGGAGTGCGCGTAACCATCGACGGTCCGTCGGATTTGCGCGTGATCAACCCAATGAAGATTCGTTTGAACTCCGGGAAGGTTACCGCCGACGTCGGCGAACGCGGCAAAGGTTTCGTCATCGAAACGCCCGAGGCGCGTGTGGTGGATCTGGGGACCGTATTCGGCGTCGATGCCACCCGTGCCACGCGCACCGATGTGGTGGTGTTTAACGGCAAGGTGGAAGTTTACGAGAAGGGCGCGGTCCAACCCGTGGCTTTACTCTCGCAGGGGGAGGGGCTGCGGCTGGAGAGAAACCGCCGCACATCCCGCATTGTCAGTGTCAACGGGCCGGATGAATCCGGTTCCTGGAGCGCCAAAGGACAGCCCGTGACGCAGACACACGTCCGCTGGAATCCGCGGGAACAGACCTCCCCAAGCCCGCTCATCACTTCCGTGGGAGACAGCATGAGTGCGGATGAGGAGGAGGCCAAACAATGGCCGTCGTTGCGGAACTTTTACCGCATTGTTCCCGGGGGATTGAGGGACGGAGCACTGGCTTTTTCAGACACCTACGACGCCTGGACCGACGTGCCGGCCGAGTTGGTTGGAGCCGACCAGGTGCGCACCTTTGCGGTCGACCGGTACAACTGGTGGATGACGTTGAACGTGCATGTGAGCCGCCCAAGTGAGCTCTTTGTTTTTGTGGATCAACGAAACCCAGTTCCAAGCTGGGTGGCCGAGTCCTTTCAAGACACCGGAAAAACCATCACGCTGCAGTTCCGGCCCAATCAGAACAGCGGCCGCGTCGCGGCGCGGTACGTGTATGCCGTCTGGAGCCGCCGAGTCGAAGAGCCGGGCATCGTGTCCCTGGGCCCGCCCTACGAAAACCCCCCGGAGGACCGGAAAAGTTTCAAGCCCAACAATATGTTCGGAGTTGCGGCCCGGGAAATCCCGTAAGCTCCAAGGCGGCATCTGGAACACGTCACCGCACTGCATGCAGGCCGATACGTTTACCACCACGACCCTCGCCGCAAACAGCGGGCTTCTCTGGTATCTATACCGGCGGGAGGAAACCCGTAAAAAGCTGCTCCAGGAATTTCGCGAACACGGGGCTGTCGATGCGCAACACGCCATTGCATTTCAGGATGCGACCGGCTCCTGTCTCGCCCTCCTCCGGTGGTTGCTTTCGCAGGGGATCGTAAAAAAGACGCAGGCCGAACGTTATTACCTCGACGAGTGCGCCTACGCGTTCTGTCGCCGGCGCGAGATGCGTGTCGCCTGGCTTTTGGCGGGTGTAATCCTTTTGGGAGTTGCCTCGGTGGCGTGGTTTACTTCGGTCCAGCTATGACCGCCCAGAAAACCACCCCGGGAACCCCCTGCAATCCATGCGCGGCGTCGTGCGCGCGTTTTTGCGAACGCATCTTGCCGAGGGCAAAGATCCCCTCAAAAGCCGCCCTCGTGTTGGGTCTCGCTGCGTGTGTGGCTGCGTCGATCCACATCGCGCGTGCGGCTCCGGCGGTAGTCATCAACGAGATTCATTTTCATCCCCCGGAGAAACGTGCGAGCGAGTTTGTCGAGCTGTACAATCCGGGCACCCAGCCGGTGGACGTCGGCCGCTGGAAACTCGATAAATTCGTGTTCCCGGATGGGGTGGTCCTCGCTCCGGGAAGTTACGCGGTGATTGCAATGGATCCGGCCGCGTTCAAAAAGGAGTTCGGATTCGCCCCGCTCGGTCCACTTCCGGGCCGTCTCAAACACCGCGGTGAAACCCTCCGCGTTGAGGACAGGAACGGCGCAACGGTGGATGCGGTGCGCTATGCGAGCGGTTTTCCGTGGCCGACTGCCGCATCGGGGGAGGGCTCTTCGCTGGAGCGGGTGCATCCGCAGCTGGCCTCTCAGAAGCCCTCCAGCTGGCGTAGTTCCGGGCATCCGGTCGTGAAGTCGACAGTCGCCCCTTTCCTTGCGGCTTCCGATACGGCGTGGCGCTGGCGCCCCGGAACCTCCGAGGCATCCATGCCGCGCGATCTCTGGCGCAGCACGGAATTCACCGAGGATGCCTCGTGGAAGACCGCAAAGCTCTCCATCGGGTATGGCGACGACGATGACAACACGGTGGTGAACGACATGCAGGGCCGGTACACGTCGCTTTTTCTGCGCCGGATTTTCACGCTCGAGAATGCCTCGGAAACCGGACCCCTGCTGGCCCGCATCCGGGTGGATGACGGCTGTATTCTCTGGCTCAACGGCGTCGAAATTTTACGGCTCAACCTGCCTCCCGGGGATTTGGCCTTTGATGCCGTTGCCACGGATCATGAGGCCTCACGCGACTTTGAAAATCACCCGCTTCCCGATGCCGCAAGGCATTTGCGCAAGGGAGTGAATGTGCTCTGTGCGCAGGTGTTCAACGCTTCCAAGGACAGCAGCGACCTGACCTTTGACTTCGAACTACGCACGCAACGGGGAGCGCCGATCCCGAAAACCCCAACCCCGGGCAAGTCGAATTCAGTTTTTGAAACGCAGGTCGCACCCGGATTTCTCGAAGTGCGTCACCTCCCGAAAATGCCGCGTTCCGACGAACCCGTGCGCGTCACGGCGCAGGCGGAACCGGGCATGCAGGCAGTCGTGTTGGAGTACCAGATTGTGGAGCCGGGTGCGTATGTCCGCCGCACCGATGCGGATTTTGAAACGCGCTGGAAAAGCGTCCCGATGAATGATGCCGGACTGGAGGGGGACGCCGTGGCGGGGGACGGAATCTTTACGGCCACGCTGGCGGCTGAGGTGCAGCAGCACCGCAGGCTGGTGCGGTACCGTGTCCGCGGAAGGGATGCGGAAAACCGTGTCGCAACCGCGCCGCGCGAGGATGATACATGCCCGAATTTCGGGTGGTTCGTGTACAACGGGCTGCCCGAATTCCGGGGATCGCTGCGGCCGGGTCAGGGGCCGGAGCTGCGCTTCAGCTCCGAGTTTCTTTCCACGCTTCCAGCATATCATCTGATCGCCGCACGTGACGAGGTAGCCCGCAGTCAATGGGACGGTGGTTTTCACCGGAAGCCTTTCCTCGGAACACTGGTCGTGGACGGTGTTGTGCAGGATCACGTGGTTTTTCACAACCGCGGCCAGGGAAGTGCCCACATTTCGGGAAAGAACAAGTGGGGCATCCGGTTGGACCGGCATCATCCGCTTGAAGCCAAACGCAACGACGGGACGCCCTACCGGCATGCGTGGAACAGCCTTAATTTGAATCCCGGCTTGTCGACGCCGTACTTGCCTGTGCTTTGCGGCATCGGGGGTCTGGATGAGGCGCTTTCTTTCCGCGCGTATCAGCTCGCCGGAGTTCCCTCGGCAAACACGCACTGGATTCAGTGGCGTGTGATCTGCGATGCACGTGAGTCGGAGCCGGACAATCCCTATGCGGGCGATTTGTGGGGACTGTACTTGGCGGTTCAGGATATGGACGGGGACTGGCTCAAGGAACGCGATCTGTCCGATGGCAACGTCTATTCCACTCAAAGCGGTCGCAAACATCTGGCGCGCGGCGCCGTTGCAGACCGTTCGGATTGGGGCGCGTTTTCAAACGGGGTGCGGCAGGATCATCCGGAGGCGTGGTGGCGGGAACATCTCGATCTTCCCGCTTACTTCAGCTTCCACGCATTCAACCGGCTTCTGGCAAATGTGGATCTGCGCCCTGATGGAAACCACGGTTACTACCGCAACGCCGAGGGACGCTGGGCGCCGGTGCCGTGGGATCTGGATATGATGTTTGTCCCGAGGCATCATCAGCCCGGGATCATCGATGCAGTGCGCTGCCTGAACGTGCCCGTTCTCAAGCGCGAGTACCGCAACCGAGCCCGGGAAATTCTCGATCTGTTTTGTGCCGATGCCTCGGAACAGGGAGGTCAGATCGGGCAGTTGATTGCGGAGTTGTCGGGCTACGTGCATCCGCGGGGCTTTGAGCGAAACTGGGCTGAGCTGGACGCCGTTCACTGGAACTATCATCCGCGCAAAAACGGGCATGGATTGTACTTCCAACAGGTGGCTTTCGGGGACCACTTTGGAGGCCGCTGGGAACGCCGGATTGAAAGCCCTGATTTCGCAGGGTTTTGCCGCTACCTGTTGAATTTCACAACCGACGCGCGGCCCGAAAAGAACTACCAGCCCAACGACGGTAACCCCCTGGGTTACGGCTTTGGATATCTCGCTAACGAGGCGCAGGAAAACGGAATCCCCGAGCGTCCGGTGGTGACCCGGACCGGTCCGGACAGTGTGGAGGTGTCGGCGTTTGTATCGCCGCAAGGCACCGCCTTTAGGGCACTCGAATGGAGGCTCGCGGAGATCGGCGTAATCCGGGCTGCGGCGCAGGCCCCGCCGCGCTTCGCGTATGAATTGGAAGCGGGCTGGACGCGCCGGTGCACGACGGACGGAGAGCGCCGCATAACACCGCCTGCGGGTCTTTTCGAAAAGGGGCGCACGTACCGGCTGCGCGCCCGGTACGAGGACGCGGAGCACCGCGCCAGTCGGTGGTCGGAGCCAGTCCTGTTCACCCCTTCCGCGTGAAAAGCCTTTTGCCGAAAACTGCCCCGAGTCTCCCTTTTCTAAAGTATGAATACCCTCCAAACCCGCCGTCATTTTCTTCGGAACGCGTCCGTGTGCCTTGGGCTTCCATTTTTGGAGTCGGCCGGTTTTCGCCGTTTTGCGTCGGCGCAATCCGTACCGGTGCGTCCCAAGCGCATGATCTTTCTGGCAATGGGCTGGGGGGTGACGCATGAAACCTGGTATCCGGATCCAAAGCAAACGGGCGAAAACTGGACGCTTCCCGATGGGCTCAAGCCCCTCGCGCGATTTCAAAAAGACTTTACGCTCGTCCAAAACTGTTACCACAAGCACTCGCAGGACGGACATGCCTGCAGCGAGTTCTGGCTTACCGGAGCAAACCGCTACGGAACCCCGGGCAAAAGCTACACCAACACGGTTTCGGTGGATCAACTGGCCGCCCAGCATCTCGGAGCGCAGACGCGTTTTGAATCGCTCGCGTTGCGTTCAAAGGACGGCGATGGAGGGCACGGTCGGGCTGTTTCCTGGGACCGTCAGGGCAAGCCGGTGGTCACGGTGAACGATCCCGTCGCGCTCTTTCACAAATTGTTTTCCGAAGACAAGGCGCCGGTGGACGAGCGTCGCAAACGGCTGCAACAGCGGCAGAGCGTCCTGGATGTGGTCATGGACGAGGCAAAGGATTTTCAACGCGGGCTGAGCCGGAATGATGTGAGCAAGCTGGACGAATACTTTGAGTCCATCCGGGACATTGAAATGCGGCTATCGAAGGAAAACGAATGGCTCACGGTGCCGAAGGTCAAACCCGATTCACCCCTTGCGGTGCCTGCCGCGACGCTCACCGGCAAAGAGGAAATGAAGATCACCTATGAGCTCATGATTAAAGCCATGCAGGTGGATGCGACCCGCATTTTCACCTACGCGCAGCCGGTCAATTCGCTTGTGCGCAGTCTCGGCTACAATCTGGAGGGACATGCCATGAGCCACTATTCACCGGGGTTTCGGATGGAAGTAAGCCAGGCACGCGACCGCGCGGAGACAGAGTTGCTCGCCTATCTCATTGAGCGGCTCAAGGCCACCAAAGAGCCCGATGGATCCAGTCTGTTTGACCATGCGAGCGTGGTATTTGGAGGAAACGTGCGGACCTCCCATTACCAGGACAACTGCCCGACGATCCTCACCGGGGGCGGTGCGGGAATCAAGCTGGGGCAGCATGTGGTCATGAGCGATCCGAAGACGCCTTTATGCAATGTATGGCTGACGTTGCTGCGCGGGGCAGGCGTGAAGGCGGAAAAATTCGGCGACAGCACGGGAACCCTCAAAGAGCTTGAAGCGTGAAGATGGTCGCGATGAAAAAAAGCGCAGAGTTTGCCTGGGCTCGGGAGCTTGGCATGCAGGCGTGCGCTCTGTGCTTGGTGTTGATTACCTCAGGCGAGGCCCATGCGGCCCGTGAGGCCCGCATGGCTGAAGAGCACAGGCAGCTGCTCAAACAGTACTGCATGGACTGTCACAACGAGCAGAAAGCAAAGGGACAGGTTCGCTTGGATGATTTGCCCCTTGCGATTGATTCTA